>JBAYZR010000035.1:0-16701 GCA_041672425.1 Pedobacter sp.
AGTTCGGACGTGGCCCCACCGATCCCGGCGTCAACCTCGTCGAACACCAGGGTGGGTACATCCCCTTCCGGCAGCACCTGCTTGATCGCCAGCATGAGCCGCGAGAGTTCGCCGCCTGATGCAATCCTGGCAAGCGGGCGTGGCGCTTCGCCAGGGTTGGGCGAGAACAGGAATTCGATCCGTTCAAAGCCTGATGTGCGTGGTTCAGTGAGCGCATCCAGCGTGATCTCGAAGATGGCATTCTTCATAGCCAACTGGTGGGCCTCTGCCTCAAGCGCCTTTTTCAGTGCCGCAGCTGCTTTGGTGCGGCGCTTGGTCAGATCGCGACCCTGTGTAATCAGCATGGTCGTGAGTTCATCACGCGTGACCTCAAGCTGATGTCTGTCTTGCTCACGTCCCCGTAGCAGATCCAGTTCAGCATCGATTTCCTGTTTGAAGGCCAGGATGCCGCCTGTAGTTGGCGCATATTTCTTCTTGAGTCGGCCGATCTGATCCAGTCGGTCGTCAGTCTGCTGGAGGGCTGCCGGATCAGCCTCAATCCGGGAGGCGTAGTTGCGCAGGCTTATGGCGGCATCCTCCAGTTGCAGGTAAGCGCTCTCCATGTTTGCGCTTAGTTCTCCCAGCTCAGGATCGATTAAGGCCAACTCCGTGATAGAGCTGTTGATGCGTCGCAGTTGCCCAAGAATGGCGCCATCTCCACCATACAGACGCTCAAAGGCCTCGGTGCTGGCGCCTCCCAGTTTTTCGGCGCTCGCAAGAACCTGACGACGTTCCTCAAGCTCTTCCTCCTCACCTGAACGGAGGTTAGCCATGGCGATCTCAGCTGATTGGAATGAAAGCAGATCCAACTTGCGGGCTGCCTCACGCTCTTCATCCTCCAAGCGAACAAGGCGTTCCTGCACGGCCTGGACCTGGCCGAAGATTCCTGTAAATTCCTCGCGTTGCGTGGTGAGACCGGCGAATGCATCTAGTAACAGCAGATTGTTATCGGGTTTGAGCAGGGTTTGGGATTCGTGCTGGCCATAGATGTTGATCAGGCATCGGGAGATGTCTGCAAGCAGCGCAAGCGTGGCCATGCCACCGTTGATGAAAATCCGGTTCTTGCCGGAACGGGATATGGAACGTTTGATGAGCAATTCATTGCCTGATTCCAGTCCGGCGTCCTCAATCTGTCGGCGAAGCTCCGGTAGGCGGGAGATGTCGAAAATCGCCTCGACTACTGCTTCCTCCGCTCCGGAGCGGATCAGGTCGCTATAGGCTCTGGCGCCCATGATCAGACCTACTGCGTCAATGATGATCGACTTGCCGGCCCCGGTTTCACCGGTCAACACGGTCAGCCCCGTCCTGAATGAGAGTTGCAGGCTGTCGATAATGGCAATGTTCTTGATTGACAGGTCGGTCAGCACTATCGCCCTCCCCATTTCAGTTTCGTCCTTAAGATCTCAAAGTAATCGCGGTCTTTTGACATAACCAGCGCCGTGGTTTTGAGCGCCTTGCGTACCTCAATCGAATCTCCCTGCGTGAGTTTAAAACCTACCTGCCCATCCAGGGTCAGGTAGACCTTCTCGTCAAAAGAGGAGGCAATAGTAATGGAGATGATCGATTCATCGGTGACCACGATTGGACGGTTGGTCAGGGTATGGGGGCAGATCGGAGTGATCACGATGCAACTCATCAAGGGGTGGATGATGGGGCCGCCGGCAGACATGGAATATCCGGTGGAACCGGTAGGGGTGGAAACGATCAGGCCGTCAGCCTTGTAGGTTGTCAGGAAATGGCGGTTAACCTTGGTCTCCAGGTCGACAATGCGGGCCAGGGCGCCCTTGTTAATGACCATGTCGTTGAGGACGTGGGTCTTGTCGAGCTCTTTGCCGTCGCGGAAAACAGTCACATCCAGCATCATCCGCTCGGAAACGCGTGGATTGCCTTTCAGACAGCGTTCAAGGAGAGGGTATAGCTCTTCAACGGTTACCTCGGTCAGGAAGCCCAGGCTTCCCAGATTGACCCCTACGATAGGGACTTCCTTGCCGCTGAAGAGGCGCGCCACCGAAATCAGCGTGCCATCGCCCCCCAGAACCACCACCAGTTCAGCCTGCTCGCGAATCTCCGCCTCAGCCATCCCTTTGGAATAGCCGATCATTTGAGCCAGATCAGCCTCCACCAGCGGAAGGCAGTTGTGTTCCTCCAGCCAGTTGATCAGGTCATCGGCGACCACCTGACAGCGGGGGTCGTGCCTCTTTGCGAATATGGCGACACTTTTCAAGTGCATGTTTTCAACTTCCTGATTTTATCCAGGCTCTCTTCCAATACCTGTTTCCTGCCGGTTACCTCGGCGAGTTTCTCACGTTCCTTGATAACCACCTCAGCCGGGGCGCGGTCCACGAAACTGGGGTTCTCCAATTTTTTCGAAAACATTTCAATCTCTTTTTCGATCTTGGCGATCTCTTTCAACAGGCGTTTTTCTTCCTCCTCAATATTAACCAGTCCCTTGAGCGGCACAAAGATCTGTACATCGCCCGCCAGCTGAATCGAAGCGTCCTCCGGTTTTTCCAGGCCGCTGCCGATGGCCAGGTCGGAGACGCGGGCCAGTGCCATGATGGCGCCCTCGTTGTGCTTCATCAAGCGCCGACTTTCCTCGGAAGCGCAGGAAAGGATCACGGCAATCTGTTTTGACGGAGGCACTTCCATCTCTCCGCGGATGTTACGTATGCCGCTGATGACAGCCATTACCTGTTCCATTTCATCGGCAGCCTCAGGGAAGGAGAGCTGTTCGAGATATTCGGGGTATGGCGCCAACATGATGGATTGCAGGGCCGCCCCCACGGTTCCCGGCAGCGCCTGCCAGATCTCCTCGGTGATGAATGGCATGAATGGGTGCAGCAGCCGCAGGAGGTTTTCCAGTGTGCGCCAAAGTACATATTGGACTGTTGCCTTGCGCTCCGGAGCGCCGTTATACAGGTCCTGCTTGGACAGTTCCAGATACCAGTCGCAGAACTCGCTCCAGGTAAACTGATAGAGCGCCATGGCGCTTTCGTTGTAGCGGTACCCGGTCAGTGTTTCGTCCACGACCCGGGCGGTCTCGTTCAGGCGGTGCAGTATCCATTTGTCACCCTGGGAAAATTCCAGGCTTTCGTAGCTGATGCGGTCGGGATCGAAGCCTTCCAGGTTCATAAGCGTGAAGCGGGCCGAGTTCCAAACCTTGTTACAGAAGTTGCGGTAACCGGCGATGCGCTCCTCGGCCAGCTTGATGTCGCGCCCCTGGGCGGCGAAGGCCGCCAGGGTGAAGCGGAAGGCGTCTGTGCCGTACTGTTCAATGATCGTCAGCGGATCGATGACATTGCCCTTGGACTTGCTCATCTTCTGTCCCTGGGCATCGCGCACCAAGGCGTGGATATAGACGTCCGTGAAGGGTACCTCATCCATGAAGTGCAGTCCCATCATCATCATGCGGGCCACCCAGAAGAAGAGGATGTCGAAGCCGGTCACAAGGCAGGAGGTTGGGTAGAAGCTTTTCAGTTCTGCGGTCTTGTCAGGCCAACCCATGGTGGAGAAGGGCCAGAGCGCCGAGGAAAACCAGGTGTCCAGCACGTCGGTTTCCTGGCGGAGTTCGTCGCTGCCGCATTTGCAACATTTAGCCGGCGTTTCCATCGAGACGGTGACGCCATCGCAGTGGTCGCAGAACCAGGCCGGGATACGATGTCCCCACCAGATCTGACGGGAAATGCACCAGTCGCGGATGTTTTCCATCCAGTCGTAGTAGGTGTTCTCCCACTGTTTGGGCAGGATGCGGGTCTTGCCCTCTTTTACAGCGGCCAGCGCACGCTCGGCCAAGGGAGCGACCTTGACGTACCATTGCAGCGACAGGTAGGGCTCCACCACTGTCTTGCAGCGATAGCACCCCCCCACGGACATGGCGTGGTCATCAACTTTCTCCAGCAGACCGGCTTCCTCCAACTCGGCCACAATCCGTGTACGGGCGGCAAAACGATCCAATCCTTCGTACTGGCGCCCGGCGGAGTTGATAATGCCGGACTCGTCCAGAACGTTGATCTTGTCCAGGTCATGGCGCAGACCGACCTCAAAGTCGTTGAAGTCGTGGGCCGGGGTGATCTTGACAACGCCGGTGCCAAACTCACGCTCCACGTATTCGTCGGCAACTACCGGGATCTCGCGGTTGATCAGAGGCAAAATGACCTTCCTGCCGATCAGGCGCTGATAGCGTTCGTCTTCGGGATGTACCGCCACAGCGGTATCGCCCAACATGGTTTCGGGGCGTGTAGTTGCCACGGTAACGAATTTGCCCGGCTCACCGGCTACCGGATAGCGGATGTGCCAGAGATGCCCCTTTTTATCCTCATGCTCCACCTCGATATCCGAGAGGGCGGTGTGGCAGCGAGGGCACCAGTTGATCAAGCGGTTGTCCCGGTAGATAAGACCCTCCTCATACAGCTTCACGAACACTGTACGCACAGCCTTGGATAGTCCTTCATCCATGGTAAAACGTTCCCGTTCCCAGTCGCAGGAGGCCCCCAGGCGCTTGAGCTGGCCGATGATCTGTCCGCCCGATTCAGCTTTCCATTTCCAGACGCGCTCGATAAACTCTTCTCGTCCCAGGTCGTGACGGTTCTTGCCTTCGGTAGCCAGTTGACGCTCGACTACGTTCTGGGTGGCGATGCCGGCATGATCGGTGCCCGGCATCCAGAGTACGTTGTAGCCCTGCATCCGTTTCCATCGGCAGAGGATATCCTGGAGAGTATTGTTGAGGGCATGCCCCATGTGCAGGGCGCCGGTAACATTTGGAGGTGGTATGACGATACTGTACGGTTTTTTATCGGAGCAGGCTGCGGCGCGGAAATAGCCTTTAGCCTCCCATTCCGCGTACCATCTCTTTTCAACGTCGTGCGGTTCGTAGCCTTTGGCGAGCTCTTTGGTCATGTATTCCATCCTTACTATGGTCTGTTTTTAGCGTGTGGCGCTCAGTTTCAGGAAGCGTTGTCCGGCTTGGTAATTGCAGCACCTCAAAAGCCCCCTCATCCGCCCCTTCGGGGCACCTTCTCCCCAAGGGAGAAGGGATAATAATCAACCCCTCTCCCTCGGGGGGAGGGTGGCCGAAGGCGGGGTGAGGGGACAAGGCAGGGTTTTAGCGCTAATGCAATTACCTAACCGGACAGCGCTCAGTTTTAGGAAGTTTTTGAGCAGGTCCATACCGCCCTCAGTCAGGATCGACTCCGGATGGAACTGTACACCCCAGATTGGCAGACCCTTGTGGCGTAGTCCCATGATCTCGCTGTTTTCCACCCAGGCGGTCACCTCCAGGCAGTCCGGCAGGGTGGGGCGGTCCACAACCAGCGAATGGTAACGGGTGGCCTGAAAGGGGTTGGGCAGGCCGGAAAACAGTTCTTTGCCGTCATGGAGGATGGGTGATGTTTTGCCATGCATGAGGGAGACGCTGCGCACCACGTTGCCGCCAAAGGCGGATCCGATGGACTGGTGACCGAGACAGACACCCAGGATCGGAATCTTTCCGGCGAAATGCTTTATGGCGGCAACGGAGATGCCGGCCTCCTCCGGCGAGCAGGGTCCGGGGGAGATCACCAACCGCTCGGGCTGTAGCGCTTCGATCTCGTTCAATGTGATCTTGTCGTTGCGGTGTACATGCACATCCTCGCCCAGTTGTCCAAAGTATTGGGCGATATTGTAGGTGAAGGAATCGTAGTTATCGATCATCAACAGCATTATTCCAGTCCTCCCTCGGCGATCTCGATCGCACGTCGTACCGCCATGGCCTTGTTGACCGTCTCCTGCCATTCTGAGGCCGGATCAGAGTCGGCAACAACCCCTCCTCCAGCCTGAAGGTGCACCATGCCGTCCTTGATTACCAGAGTGCGGATAGTGATCGCCAGATCCATATTGCCGGAAAAGGAGAAGTAGCCGACCGCGCCACCATATATCTCGCGCCGCACCGGTTCCAGCTCGTCTATGATCTGCATGGCGCGGACCTTGGGAGCTCCTGAAAGGGTGCCGGCCGGGAAGGTGGCGCGGACCAGATCAAAGGCATCGTACCCGTCAGCCAGCTCACCATATACGTTGGATACGATGTGCATGACATGGGAGTAGCGCTCTATTACCATTAATTCAGAGACCGTAACGGTGCCGGTATTACATACCCTGCCCAGGTCGTTGCGCCCCAGGTCCACCAACATGACGTGCTCGGCTCGCTCCTTGGGGTCGGCCAGCAGCTCCTCCGCCAGCCGACAATCTTCCGCGGGAGTGGCGCCGCGTGGGCGTGTGCCGGCAATCGGTCGCAGTTCTGCCCGGCTGCCTTCCTTTCGTACCATGACCTCCGGGGAGGCGCCGGCGATGACCGTGTCGTCCAGGCGCAGGAAAAACATGTAGGGGGATGGATTGAGCGTGCGTAGCACGCGGTAGATGTCAAAAGGATCGGCAGACAGTTCACCGCTGAAACGCTGTGAAGGAACTACCTGTATGATGTCGCCTGCTCGAACGTATTCCTTGGCCTTTTCTACCGCAGCTTCGTAGTCCGCACGGCTCATATTGGATTGGAACTCAACTCGTTTGCCGGATCTGGCGGACGTACAGGCAGGCAGTGGTCTGCGCAGGCGTTGGATGATGGCGTCAATATTGTCCGTCGCCTCGCGGTAGGCTTGTTCAACCAATTGTTTACCATCAAGATGGGCGTTGGAAACAACCTTGATCTTTTGGCTCATTGTATCGAATATCACTATGGTGTCAGTGATCAGGAAATAGGCGTCATAGGCATCCAGCAGCGCCGGCTTGTTCGTGGGGAGATGCTCGAAGCGCCGTACCATATCATATCCCATATACCCGACCGCCCCGCCGAAGAAGCGTGGCAACCCTTCCACCTCCACAGGCGTGAAGCGTGCCAGAATGTCGCGGATACAGGCCAGCGGGTCGTCTGAGATCTGGCTGGTTATTTGGCCGTTTTCGATGGTTTCGACAGTATTTCCCTTGGAGCGGATGATCAGGGAAGGGTTGGAACCTAGAAAGCTATAACGCCCCCACTTTTCCCCCCCCTCAATACTCTCCAGCAAAAAGGAAAAATGACCGTCATCGATCTTTTTGAAAGCTGTGACCGGTGTGTCCATATCCGCCATGATTTCACGGTAAACCGGGATGAGGTTGCCAAGGCGGGACAGCGTTCGGAAGGTATCGATATTGGGAGAAAACATAAGTGGCTCCGGCACACTGAAAAGGTGAGATCGAAAAAATTAGCACAGGCGCTGTAGAGTGTCAAGTTCAGCGGATTTGATGGGGTCTGCGACATATTTATGGAAACCGTATATTTTGCGGCTTCCCTTAATGTTGATTCGTGATATAGTCAATAAAATTATTTTCAGGGGCGATATCCATGAAACAATCCAACATATTGCTGGAAAGCGATACCAACGAACTTGAGATTGTGGAATTCAGGATTGACGAAATGGATTTTCATGGCAACGTGGTTCCTTGTCACTACGGTGTCAATGTGGCCAAGGTCCGGGAGATCATCCGCCTGCCGCATATGTCCAAAATCGTCAACGCCAAGCAAGGCGTTGAAGGAATGATCAAGCTGCGCGACAAGGTCATCACCATTATTAATCTGGCAAGTGTACTTGGTAAGGAGACCGGGGACCTTGTGGCCGACCGGGTGGTGGTGCTTGAGTTCAATAACCTGATGGTTGGGGTTCTGGTGCATTCCGTTTCGCGCATCTACCGCATCTCTTGGAAGAATGTAGAAGCGCCGTCAAAGTCAGTTCATAGTGAGCAGGTGACCGGGCTGGTAAAAATGGACGACCGCATCATTTTGGTGCTGGACTTCGAGAAGATAGTGGCCGAACTCTGCTCGGAAAGTGCACTCAAACCGATTATAGATATTACCCAATTAAAGGGCGCCACTGAATGTGATGCACGCGCTGATAAAACCATACTGGTAGCCGATGACTCTGCTTTTATCCGTGCCACCATGTGCTCTGCCCTTCGTGGCGCCGGGTATAAAGTGGAAGAGGCTGAAAATGGCGCCGATGCCTGGGGTATCATTCAGCGCAAATTAAGTTTTTGTGCTCAGGACGGATCATCCTTCAGCAGTCACATCAGGTTGCTGATTACAGATGTAGAGATGCCTCAGATGGATGGTCTGCACCTTACATCTCTGGTGCGCGGGGAAGAGGCGCTTAAGGAATTTCCGGTGGTGATCTTCTCCTCCCTGGCATCGGAAGACAACAAGCGCAAATGGATCGGACTGGGCGCCACCCACATCCTGACCAAGCCGGATCTGCCACATCTGGTCAAGGTGGCTGATGAATTGACGGCCTAGACCTCCCTCTACCCACAAATATCATAAAAATATCGAGTGGTTGTTTGTTCTGACTCCCTTATACCGAATTCCAGGTGCGATCCCCTATTTTTTGTTTTTCTTTGTTCTGGTCAGTAGCATATCTCCCAGCGTACCCATTCCCTTGGGCGCCTCGGCCGCCTGGCGGCGAAATTCGGCCAGTGTTTCTTCTTCCTCTTCGGCTGCGCGGGCCGCACCGGCAAGAGCCAGGGACAGCCGCCGGTTGTTACGGTCTACACTTTCAATCCTTACCTCAATGGTTTCTCCTTCTTTCAACACCTCGCGGGGGTGATTGATGCGCTTTCCTGCCCCCATCCTGGAAATGTGGATCAGCCCATCCACCCCGGAGGCCAGTGTGACAAAGGCTCCGAAGGTAGCCAGACGAGCCACGTTGCCGCTATGGAAAGACCCTTCCGGGTACTTTTCAATCACCTGTTCCCATGGGTCGGCCAAGGTGTCCTTGAGACTCAGTGATATGCGATCCTTCTCCCGGTCTATGGTCTTGATCACCACCTGCACCTGCTGGCCAACACTCAGAACATCCCGGACATCCTGAACCCGGGTCCAGCCGACCTCGGAGATAGGGATCAGCCCCTCCAGACCACCAATATCGACAAAGGCGCCGAAGTCCTGAAGGGAGGTGATCGTGCCGCTGACCTTCATCCCTTCCTCAATGCCTGCCTGGGCCTTCTCCTTGAGCAGAAGCTGCTCTTCCTCCAGCAGGGCGCGTCGTGAGACGATGATGTTGCGCCCTTTTTCGCTGTACTCGGTGATTCGAAACAGCAGGCGGGTACCGATGAGCGATTCAGGGTTGTCCACGCGGCGCAACGCAATCTGTGAAAAGGGGCAGAAGGCGCGGGCCGTTCCGCCCAGCTTGACCTCATAGCCTCCTTTGATCTCCTTCTCTATCAGCCCCTCCACAGGAACGCCCGTTTGCCAGGCCTCCTCCAGCTGGGCGCTGCCCGAAGCCCCGCCGCCGATTCTGGTTGTGAAGCGCATCTCTCCATGGTTCGATGAGAGGAAGTAGGCTGCGACAGTGTCGCCTTCCTTCACGGTCACGTTGCCGTCAAGGTCGTGAAATTCCTTGCAATCAATAATTCCTTCACCTTTTTGGCCGGTATCCATGAATATCCATTCCGCGCTGACCTTCAGTACCCGCCCTGAGACCTTCTGTCCCGGTTCCAGCCAGCCGCTGTTTTGAGTGCAACTCTGCTCGAATAATGCGGCAAAGCTCCCGTCTTCGGCATCTTCCCCGTGTGATTTTTCCGGATTATTGCTGTCTGTCATAACTCTTCCTATTCCCGTGAAATATACTTGAACGAATAATAGTCTACTACCATGGCAACATACAAACAAAAAGCCCCCGGCTGCATCAGCAACCGGGGGCTTTTTGTCAACGTATCAGATCAAATTATAGCCCAAGTTGTTTAAAGAAGTCAGTACCCTTGTCATCAACCAGGATAAATGCCGGGAAGTTTTCCACCTCAATCTTCCAGACCGCTTCCATGCCGAGTTCCGGGAAGTCGATACACTCGACCTTCTTGATGTTCTCTTCGGCCAGAACCGCGGCCGGGCCTCCGATGGAGCCGAGGTAGAACCCGCCGTATTTCTTGCATGCGTCTGTTACCTGTTGGCTGCGGTTGCCCTTGGCGATCATGATCAGCGAACCGCCTTTGGACTGGAGTTCATCCACGTAGGAGTCCATGCGACCGGCAGTGGTGGGGCCAAAGGAACCTGAGGCCTTGCCTGGCGGGGTTTTGGCAGGGCCGGCGTAATAGATCGGATGGTTCAGCAGGTACTCAGGCAGCGGTTTGCCGCTGTCCATAATCTCCTTGAACTTGGCATGGGCGATATCGCGACCGACCACGATGGTACCGTTCAGGAGCAGCGGTGTGGAGACCGGATGCTTGCTAAGCTCGGCAAGGATCTCCTTCATCGGTTTGTTCAGGTCGATCTTGACGCCGTGCTCGTGCTTGCCGCGGTACTGCTCCGGGATCAAGCGCCCTGGGTTACGGTCCATCTCCTCCACGAACAGTCCCTGCTTGGTAATCTTGGCCTTGATGTTACGGTCAGCCGAGCAGGAGACAGCCATGCCGACCGGACAGGATGCGCCGTGGCGTGGCAGGCGGATGACACGCACGTCATGGGCGAAGTACTTGCCGCCGAACTGGGCGCCGATGCCGAGCTTGTATGCTGCTTCCAGCAAGTTGTTCTCCAATTCGATGTCGCGGAAGGCCTGACCGTGCTCGTTGCCCTTGGTAGGCAGCCCGTCCAGTTCCTTGGCAGTTGCCAGTTTGACGGTCTTCATACAGGCGTCGGCAGAGGTTCCGCCGATGACAAAGGCTATGTGATAGGGGGGGCAAGCGGCGGTGCCCAGGTATTTCATCTTCTCGATCAGGTATTTTTCCAGCTTGCCCGGAGTGAGAAGAGCCTTGGTTTCCTGATAGAGCATGGTCTTATTGGCGGAACCGCCACCCTTGGCCATGAAGACGAACTTGTAGTAGTCGCCGTCGGTGGCAAGGATGTCGATCTGGGCCGGCAGGTTGGTGCCGGTGTTGATCTCCTCATACATATCGAGAGCCACGGTCTGGGAGTAGCGCAGGTTTTCTTCTGTGTAGGTTTTGTAGATCCCTTTGGAGAGCCATTCCTCGTCCTTTACACCGGTCCATACCTGTTGACCCTTCTTGGCGGCAACGGTGGCGGTGCCGGTGTCCTGGCAGACCGGGAGGTCGAACTGGGCGGCGATCTCGGCGTTGCGCAGGAATGCAAGCGCCACGCCCTTGTCGTTCATGGATGCTTCCGGGTCGGTCAGGATCTTGGCGACCTGCTCGTTGTGGGCCGGGCGCAACAGGAAGGAAACATCCCTCATGGCTTCATTGGCCAGAATGGAGAGCGCCTCGGGGCAGACCCTGATGACGTCCTTATCTGCGAATTTCTCAATGGTTACGTATTTCTCGGAGCCTTCGATTTTACGGTACGCGGTCTCATCTGGTCCAAGCGGAAACGGATCCTGATACTTGAATTCGGGTGTTGCCATAGGTGAATCTCCTTTCAAGGGTAATGACGGATTGCCATCCGTAGTGTATACAAAACTTGAAATTGCATAGTATTCAAATAAGGTTGTTTTGTCGAGAGGTAAGTTTATAACGCCTAATGGTTTGAATTTGACAGATTTGATAGGGTATGATAACTGTATAGTACAGTTTGTTGATGCTTTTAGAGGAGTCCCGGTATGTTCAAGAACCTCCGTGAGGATATAAAATCGGTCTTCGAGCGCGATCCGGCGGCCAGGAATGTGATGGAAATTCTCTTTTGCTACCCTGGATTGCACGCCTTGTGGATCTACCGCATTGCCCATTGGTTCTGGGTAAATGAGTTCTTTTTTCTGGGGCGTTTTATCTCACACGCTGGCCGTTTCCTGACCGGGGTCGAGATCCACCCTGGCGCCAAGATTGGCCGCAAATTCTTCATCGACCATGGAATGGGGGTTGTTATAGGCGAAACAGCCGAGATCGGTGACAACGTTACGCTCTACCATGGTGTAACCCTGGGTGGTGTGACCTGGGATAAGATAAAGCGGCATCCGACCCTGGAGGATAATGTGGTGGTCGGTTCCGGCGCCAAGATTCTGGGCCCGTTCACGGTAGGGAAGGGCGCCAAGATCGGCTCCAACTCGGTGGTGGTCAAAGAGGTGCCTGAGAACGCTACAGTGGTCGGGATCCCCGGACGGATGGTTATGGCCCAGGAGAAGCAGGGGGAGGGGAGGGCTGATCTTCAGCATGGTCAACTGCCCGACCCGGAGGCCAAGGCCATTTCCTGTCTGTTTAACCAAATACGTGAGCTGGAACGGAAGTATGCGACACTGGCTGAGGAACATGAGAAGTTGAAGAAGAAAGTCAATGGCTAACCACCCCTATTTGGGGAGGAACTTCAGTTTAACCGTTCGGCTACCAGGAAATTTTCCCACAACCCGCCAATATCCTGGCGGAGATGCAGAGGATTGAAATTCCTGATGACCGTGTTGCGCACACCGGTGTCCCAGAAATAGATCTTCCAATGGATTTTGTCGTATTCATACGAACAAATTAAATTTTCGGTTTAGGCCACATAATATATCCTGAAAAAACAGTGGGCGGCCAAAAGGCCGCCCGTTTAAAAAGCAATTATGCGCATAAAACTCTACATCTGCCCCTTGTTCAAAAACTCTCTGCCAAAAGGCGACATCTGCCTTAGTCTGGCAATGATCTGAGGCATCTCGCGGATAACAGCGTCGATCTCGGCATCGGTGGTATAGCGCGAAAGCGAGAAGCGGATTGAGCCATGAGCACAGGTAAAGGGCACACCCATTGCGCGTAGCACATGGGACGGTTCGAGCGATCCTGATGTACAGGCGCTGCCCGAGGAGGCGCAGATACCCAGTTCTGACAGCAGCAGCAGAATTGCCTCCCCCTCGACGAATTCAAAGGCGATCGAGGTGGTATTAGGCAGACGCTCGGCTCCTCCGCCATTAATACGGGCATTTGGAATAGCCGCCATAAGTGAATCCTGCAAGCGGTCACGTTGGGCTTTGACCGTGGTATTCTCGGCCTCCATATACTGTTCGGCCAGCTCACAGGCCTTGCCCAGCGCAATGATGGCAGCAGCGTTCTCGGTGCCGGCCCGGCGGCTCTTTTCCTGGTGGCCGCCTACCATAAAGGGGCGGAAAGGAGTGCCATGCCGTAGATATAGCACGCCAATTCCCTTGGGCGCATGCAGCTTATGGCCGGAGAGCGAGAGCATGTCGATGTTTGAGCCAGCCATATCAATCGGAATCTTGCCAATGGCCTGGACAGCATCGCTGTGGAACAGGGATCCCTTGGCCTTGGCAATGGCAGCGGCCTCCTCAACTGGAAAGATCACACCGGTCTCGTTGTTGGCCCACATAAGCGACACAATGGCTGTGTCGTCATCTACCACAGACCTCAATTCCTCCATGTCCAGCCGCCCGGCATTATCAACTCCGATTTCGCTGACACGGTACCCCTTCTGGGTAAGGTTGCGGCATTGAGTCAGTACAGCGGGATGTTCCACACGACTGGTGATTATGTGACGCCGGTCCGGAAAAACCTCCAGAGCCGAACGGATGGCTGCGTTGTCGCTCTCCGTGCCACAGGCGGTAAAAATGATCTCTTCCGGCAAAGCGCCCAAAAGAGCGGCTACCCGGTTTCTGGCTTCGGTCACCTTCCCCTGCACCTGCCCGCCAAAGAAATGCATTGAGCTCGGGTTGCCGTACAATTCGCAAAAGTATGGGCGCATCTCCTCGAAAACCGCTTCGTCCACCTTGGTGGTTGCATTATTATCCAGGTATATTTCTTTCATGCCATAACCTCCTCAACCACGATGTCCTCAGCTACCAGATCCCGAAGCTTCCGCTCTACCATGCGGGCGGTATTGCCGGATGAAGCGCAACCGGCGCAGGCTTTGCGGAAAGCCACCTGCACCATGGAACCATCTATATCTATCAGCTCCAGATCCCCGCCATCGGCCCACAACAAAGGACGGATGTCTCGTTCAAGCACCTCCTGGATCAACTGCATCTTTTTCATGTTGGAAAGTTTCTCAGGGCGTTTACGCGGTTCCTCGGATTGCTTCCCCATCACCTCATCTATAAGTTCTCTGATTTTCGGAATGCAGCCGCCGCAACCACCGCCAGCCTTGGTAAAGTGAGTCACCTGTTCCGGTGTGGTCAAGCGGTTAGTCTCAATGACCTTTTTCAGGAATATATCCGTGATGCCAAAACATTTACAGACAACAGTACCCTCCTGGTCAGGATAGGCTGGACCGTGGTCATGGTCATGATTATGGACAGGCGCCTCTTGTCCGCGATACTTGGCAATGGCAAGCTCCAGCGCTTCCTGCCCCATAACCGAGCAATGCATCTTCTCTTCCGGCAGCCCTCCAAGAAAATCGGCAATGTCCTGGTTGCTGATAGCCAATGCCTCGTCCAGGTTCTTTCCTTTGACCATCTCGGTCAAAGCCGATGAGGACGCAATTGCGCTGGCACAGCCAAAGGTCTGAAACCTGGCGTCCACGATCTTGTCCTTGTTCTCGTCCAACTTGAGATACAACTTAAGCGCATCGCCGCATGCCAGGCTGCCAACCTCCCCGACTGCATCCGCATCAGGAATATCTCCCACGTTGCGGGGGTTTAGAAAATGGTCTTTAACGATCGGGGTGTAATCCCACATGATTCACTTCCTCCAGAATTAGGTTTAATTGAGTATAAACTGTCGGCCTGCCGCCATTACCTCGGCCAGGCGGGCTTCGTTACCTGCCTCGCCGTAGAGCCTGACAACCGGTTCGGTGCCTGACTTACGAAACAGCATCCAACTGCCATCGTCCAGTAGTAGCTTGGTGCCGTCAATCCTGATGACCTCTGTTACCTTCGCCCCGGCAACCTCGGAGGGAACCGCATTAATCTTTGCAGCATAGGCAATTTCCAGTTCGGGCGACAACCGGAGGTTGTCGCGACGGGTTACAAAACGCCCCACTTCACCATACAGACGCTCCAGCAATTCGCGGACCGTCTTACCCTCGCGAGCGACCATCTCAGCCACCAGGAAGCAGGCCAGGATACCATCCTTCTCGGGTACATGGCCCTTGATGGTAAGACCGGCGCTTTCCTCGCCGCCGATGATAATCTTGTCCTGGCTGATCAGTTCACCGATAAACTTGAAACCAACCGGTGTCTCGTACACCGGCGCCCCATGCTTCTTCGCCACGGCATCAATCAGGTGTGAGGTAGCAACACTGCGGGCCACGCCACCCTCAAGTTTTCTGACACGTATCAGGTAATCCAGCAGCAGGGCGATAATGTAGTTTGGCTCGATGAAACTGCCATCCGCGTCCAGAATGCCGAAACGGTCGGCATCACCGTCGGTGGCCAGACCCAGCTTGATTTCAGCGTCACCCTTTACCAGCGAAATAAAATCAGGGATATGACTTTCCGATGGCTCGGGTGGATGGCCACCGAAATAAGGGTCTGGTCGATCATTTATCATGACGAACGGTATGTTACGCCGCCGTAGCGGAGCATCCAGATAGCCGCGCCCGGTGCCATAAAGCGGGTTGAGCGCCACCTTGCCAAGACGAGCGATGACGTCGAAATCAACCTTTTGCTCCAATGCATCCAGATACCCTTGCTGCGGGTTAATGTACTCAAACAGACCCTGATGGGTTGCCTCGGCAACGGAAAGCTCCTTATAACAAGCCTTGCCCAACATTTCGTTGGCCCGGCGTTCAATATCACTGGTGGTTTCCGGCAGGGCCGGTCCTCCCCATGAGGGAGAAAACTTGACTCCATTATACTCGGGGGGATTATGACTGGCTGTAAAGTTGATTCCACCGGCAGTCTTACGTCGCAGGATCTCGAAGGAGATCACCGGCGTGGGGGTATCCCGCTCACACAAGAATGATTTTACTCCAGCGCCTGCCAGCACACGAGCGGCCACCTCTACAAACCGTTGACCCATGAAACGGGTATCACAGGCGATGATCACACCTTTGTCCTGTTCACCAGCCGCCTTAATATTATCGGCAATAGCCTGTATAACGGTCTTGACATTGTCAAAGGTGAAATCCTCACACAGAATTCCACGCCAGCCGGATGTTCCAAAGGCGATCCGCGTCATTTTTACCTCCACAGTATAATAAGACAGCTTTTGTCGTATTACAATAATACACGAACGCCAGTCCGTCAAGTCAAAGGGGACTACGACATGAAAATCGGGTGTGAACCATATTTGGCGCGTTACCAGTTCTGCTTCATTTGAAAGGCAATTATTTCCGGCAGGTGTTTCAGGAAAGAGTAGACACTGTGTGGTGATTTCCAGAGCATCTTGGCATAGCCCAGGTTGATATGCTGACGATGGTAGAAACTGCGGATGAATTCGTCATACAGGCTATCCACCTGCTCCCTTGTCATGCCTGTGGGTACGAATACGGTGTTGATGCAGTTCATCATCTCCCAGTTTTCATCAAACTCACCAAAGTCACGGATGTTTTTGTAAATTGGAGCACCTGGAAAGGGGGTGAATTTGGTGACGTTGATCTCATCCAGAGGAAGTGACAGGGCATAGTCAATGGTGCGGCGGATGGCGCCTTCGTCCTCGCTTGGCAAGCCAACCATGAACAGCCCCTTGACTCGTATACCGGCTTTTTTGACCATCAGCAGCTTTTGTCCTACCTCATCCAGCCCGTAGAATTTACGGTGTTTCTTCAGCACCTCAGGGTCGCCTGATTCGATTCCGAAGTTGACCTGCCAACAGCCGGAATCCT
This sequence comes from Pedobacter sp., assembly GCA_041672425.1. Taxonomy (GTDB): domain Bacteria; phylum Desulfobacterota; class Desulfuromonadia; order Geobacterales; family Pseudopelobacteraceae; genus JACPFJ01. The sequence continues at coordinate 16,670 of JBAYZR010000035.1, forward strand.
TCAGCAAAGCCAGAAGTTCGGCATCCACATGT
>JBAYZR010000036.1:0-16695 GCA_041672425.1 Pedobacter sp.
AGGATTTTATCTACGACGGCAATATTCATGGTTACAACTCTAACGCCACTGCCACCGCCTCGGACGCCTCGTTGATAAAGGTAAACTCCATCTCCTTGCGCACATTGTCGGGGATATCCTCCAGATCATCCCGGTTGCGGTCAGGCGCTACGATCCTGCGCACACCAGCCCGGTGGGCGGCCAAAACCTTTTCCTTCAGGCCGCCGATGGCCAACACCCGACCGGTAAGGGTTATCTCGCCAGTCATGGCCACGCCGCGTTTGGCCGGCCTATCCGTCAAAAGCGACACCAGGGTCGTAACCATGGTCACACCTGCCGAAGGGCCGTCCTTGGGGATGGCGCCGGAGGGAACGTGAATGTGAATAACCTTATTGTCAAAGGCATCCTTGGCAATGCCAAAATCACCATAGTGGGCCTCGACGTAGGAAAGCGCCGCCCGGGCCGACTCCTTCATCACATCCCCCAGAGAACCGGTCAGGATTAGCTCCGGCTTGCCCGGCATAGTGGTAGCCTCGACAAAGAGAATGTCGCCGCCGGTCTCGGTCCATGCCATGCCTGTCACCACACCGACCCGATCATTCTCGGCCGCCACCTCGTTGTGAAACTTGCGTGGCCCCAGCAGCTCCGACACAACCTCAGGGGTGATGATTTTGCGCGGCTCCTTTTTCTGGGTGATTTCCTTGGCCACCTTGCGGCAAATGGAGGCGATGGTGCGCTGCAGGTTGCGCACACCAGCCTCGCGGGTGAATTCGCTGATGACCTTCTGAAGCGCCTTGTCGTTGAAAGCAATCTCAAAATCCGCGAGACCGTTTTCCTCAATCTCTCGCCGGATGATGAAGTTTCTTGCAATATTCAGTTTTTCCTCGCTGCTGTAGCCGGCCAGGCGGATAACCTCCATGCGGTCCTTGAGCGGTCCCGGGATCGGATCGAGCTGATTGGCGGTGGTGATGAACATAACCTTGGACAGATCAAAGGGAACATCCAGATAATGATCCTGGAAGGAGAAGTTCTGCTCCGGATCCAATACCTCCAAAAGCGCACTGGCCGGGTCGCCGCGGAAATCCTGACCCAGTTTATCGATTTCGTCCAGCATGAAGACCGGATTATTTGAGCCGCAACGGAAGAGCTCCTTGATGATCCTTCCGGGCAGTGCGCCGATATAGGTGCGGCGATGGCCGCGGATCTCCGCCTCATCCCGCACACCACCCAGAGAGATCCTTACGAACTTTCGCCCCAATGAGCGGGCAATGGATTTACCCAGACTGGTCTTACCCACGCCAGGCGGGCCGACAAAACAAAGAACCGGCCCTTTCATGTTTTCTTTCAGTGTGCGTACCGCCAAAAACTCCAGGATGCGCTCCTTGACCTTCTTCAGATCATAGTGATCTTCGTTGAGGATATCCTCGGCCCTGATCATATCGCGGTTGTCATCAGTGCTTTTGTTCCAAGGCATACCGGCAAGATAATCCAGGTAGGTACGGGAAACGTTGTACTCCGGTGAGGCAGGATTGATCCGCTCCAGACGCTTGATTTCCGTATCGGCAATCTTTTTGACCTCCTCCGGAAGCTCCGCCTCCTCAATACGTCGGCGCAACTCGTTCATATCGGCCACACGCGGGTCTTCCTCGCCCAGTTCATCCTGAATATGCTTCATCTGCTCGCGCAGGATGTACTCCTTCTGATTCTTGCCGACCTTGCGGGCAACTTCGTTGGTAACCTCGTTTTTGACCTGCATGCGCTGCACCTCGTTGGTCAGATGTACATAGACCTTTTTGAGGCGCTCCAGCGGATCGACCGTTTCCAATAAATCCTGTAGATCGGCCACCGGCAGGTTGACATATAACGCCACCAGATCGGAGAGCCGGGCCGGATTATCTATATAGTCGATCATCTTCATGACATCCTCCGGCAGCGGCTTGCCGTAGGAGAGGGCTATCTTCAAAAGGGCATTGAGACTTTGTACCAGTGCGTCGGAGACCATATTCTTCTCCACGAACTCCCGCACCACCTCTGCATGGATCAACGAGAGCGCTCCATCCCGCTCAACATCCAGGATGCGCAGCCGACTGACCCCTTCAAGGGTTACCTTGAACTTGCCGTCCCCCACCTTCTTGATCTGGTTGACACGGCAAAGGGTACCGATCTCGTAGATATCACTCAGGGAGTTGCCGTTTTTGGCGTCAGGGCGGCGCAGGACTATCCCCACGAATTTATCGTAATTGTCCGCCTCGCTGAAGGTTAGCAAGTCACGATCATTAACAAAGATCGGAAAGATCATGTAGGGGAAGGGCACCATCTCCTTCTGGGAGTAGAGCGGAATTTTCTCGGGTATATCAATAGTGCTGTGGGGCATGGCAAAGTCCTTTGCGGTTCAGTATCAGGCGGGAACTGTTGTAGCATATTCTGATGCGCATTTAAAGCGCTAGCAGGTTCCTGACGTTTATAACGTCAGCGCTAGGCACTCGGCAAAGAATAAATGTTCCATATAACGTTCAGATTTGGGTCGGAGTTTGCCGTGCCGATTGAGCAAAACCGCAGGCGTAGCAATGCTACGTCGAGGATTTTGCGATTGAGGCGCGGCGAAATACGGCCCAAAGATGAAATGTAAGATGGAATGTTTATTCTTTGCCAAGTGCCCTAAGTAGGGCGACCGTCACGAACCGTGACATTCACAACCTTGATCGTGGCCTTTGCGCCTGTCAGTTCACGGTGCAGGAGAATCAGGAAACGAACCGTCACCAGGCGATGGATGGCGGCCTGGGTAATGCGGTAAAACCAGCGACGGAGGGTTGAGGGGGAAGAACTGCCAAGGAGCAGCGGACAATAGTCGGAGAGCACCACCGAGACGCGGATACCTTCCGGCTGTTCCTCAACGCCAAAACGCATCTCCCCTCGCTCACACTGGCGCGGCTGCACCAGCAGACCGCCGCAGATGCGTAGCGCCACGGATGTACCCTCTGTTACAGTCGGCAGGAAGCTGATCAGGCTTAGCCTTGTGCCGAACAGGCGGAATTCGACGCCTGTCGGCATCATGCAGGGTCGGATAATGGAGATGGTACAACGTCGGATGTAGGATAGATAGCGACTTAACAAGGTTTCCGGCGAAAGTTCTGTTGCAAGGCAAGCAGGGAAGACGCTCCATTGAATGGAGAACACCGATGAATCCTCCACCAGCACCTGCTGGCACGCGATCTCCTGGTCATGCAGCGGGGCGCGCATTGGTTATTCCCTTGTCATGCGCCGGATGAGCGCAAATTGTTCAACCCGGTAGGAGGCGCTATCTATTTGCGGATGTCGGGACATATTCAGAATTCCTTTGCTATTTTGATCCCCCATTCTGCCACTGGAATTAAATCTTGCAACCCATTTTCCGCTATATGGGGCACTGGAACCACATTTTCTTGCCTTCCGGCAGAGTTGTGGCACAATGCCTTCCATGGATACCAGTCAGGGAACAGTTCTAATCTCCGGCGCCACCGGATTTATCGGCAAACGACTGACCATGGCATTGCTGGGCCAGGGCTACAGGGTTCGCTGCATGGTGCGCAAAAATGCCGTTGCTATTCCAGGCAACGCGGAGATTGTCAAGGCCGACATGCTGGAGCGCGCTTCGCTGGCGCATGCCCTGGAGGAGATTGACACCGCCTTCTATCTGGTGCATTCCATGGCCGGGGGGCAGGCTGGGTTTGAACGGCGCGACCGCGAGGCAGCCACGAATTTTGTCCATGCCGCTGAAAAGGCTGGTGTGCGGCGAGTCATCTACCTGGGCGGGTTGGGCGAAACCAGGGATGATCTGTCCGAGCATCTTAAAAGCCGCCTGGAGGTGGCCGATATCCTTCGCTCCGGAAAATTCGCCACCACCTTTCTGCGGGCAGCTGTGATCATCGGCGCTGGCGGGGCTTCATTCGAGCTGGTGCGGGGACTGGTGAAACGATTGCCGCTGATGATCACCCCCCGCTGGGTATCGACGCGGTGCCAACCTATCGCGGTGGATGATGTGATTGCCTATCTGTCCGGTTGTCTGGCAAACGAGCGTACAGCAGGCGGCACATTTGATATCGGTGGGCCGGACATCCTTACCTACCGTGAGATGATGGAACGCTTTGCGCGTTTGGACGGGAAATTTTTGTGGATCTTGCCGGTGCCGGTACTGACCCCCAAGCTCTCCTCGTACTGGGTCGCCCTGTTCAGCACAGTACCCCCGTCGGTTGCAATGCCGCTCATTGAAGGGTTGAGTAACGAGGTCGTCTGCCGCGATAATTCCATCCTGACATTGGTCCCGCTACGGTTGACCCCCTACGATGAGGCTGTCCAACGTGCGCTGGAAGAAGATGCTGATAGTTCGACATCACTGTAACAGTGATAACAATAGAAAGAAGGAGAAACAACTATGAAGAATATCGGAGTTGTTCTGTCAGGATGTGGCGTTCGTGACGGCAGTGAGATCCATGAGGCTGTCTTTACCCTGCTAGCCATTGACCGGCATGGCGCAAAAGCGGTCTGCATGGCGCCTAATGCCGACTTTCCCGTAACCAACCACCTGACCATGCAGGAAACCGGGGAGAAGCGCAATGCCCTCGTGGAATCGGCCCGCATCGCCCGTGGCGATATCCGGGACATAAAGGGAGTCAAAGCGTCTGAGCTGGACGCCATCATCTTCCCCGGTGGTTTCGGCGCAGCCAAAAACCTGTGTGACTTTGCCATGAAGGGAGCTGCGGCATCGATCCACCCCGAGGTAACCCGTCTGCTAATGGAAATCGTCGCTGCCGGCAAGCCGATCGGCGCCATCTGCATCGCCCCGGCCCTGATTGCGGCAGTGCTCGGTAAGGAATTGAGCCCCACCGTGACCATCGGCAATGACGAAGGTACGGCAGCCGAGATCACAAAGACCGGCGCAATTCACCAGACATGTCCGGTAACCGAGCTTGTCATCGATCAGCAACACAAGATAGTCTCCACCCCGGCCTATATGCTGGCAACAAATATCTCCGACGTCTATCAGGGGATTGACAAGTGCGTTACGGAAGTCATCGCCCTGACGTAAACAAGGAGTTCTCCAGCCATGCGCGACACATTTCTCCCCTTTTCCACACCCACCATCGAAGACGCCGAAATCAACGAGGTTGTTGATTCGCTCCGATCAGGCTGGATAACCACCGGTCCCAAGGTCAAACGTTTCGAGGAAGCCTTCAAGGCATATGTTGGAGCGCCCTATGCCGTGCCGCTGACCTCGGCTACAGCCGGGCTGCATCTGACCCTGCTGGCTCTGAAGATTGAGGAGGGTGACGAGATTATCACCACCCCCATGACCTTTGCCTCGACCGTCAGTATGATCATCCTGTGCGGAGGCACGCCGGTTCTGGCAGACATCGAGCCAGGGACACTCAACATCGATGTCAATGAAGTCCGCAAGAAGATTACGCCACGCACCAAGGCCATGATCCCGGTGCACTTTGCCGGTCAATCCTGCGACATGGATCCGCTTTTTGCCCTGGCCAAGGAGCATGGCCTGACCGTGATAGAGGACGCTGCCCATGCAGTCGGCGCCGAGTACAAGGGGCATAAGATCGGCTCGCTGGATTCGATCTCTATTTTCTCGTTCCACCCCAACAAGAACATCACCACTGGTGAGGGAGGCATGGTCTGCACACCTGACGAAAACCTGGCAGAAGAGATATCGCTGATGAAATTCCACGGCTTGAGCCGTGAGGCGTGGAAACGCTTTGCCGCCAGCGGCACTCCCAACTACGACATCCTGCTGCCAGGTTTCAAGTACAACATGATGGACATCCAGGCCGCCATCGGCATCCACCAGCTCCCTAAACTGGACGGCTTCATCGACCATCGCAAAGAGATCGCCGAATTCTACAACCGGGAGTTCATTGACGTGCCAGAGTTGGCGTTGCCCGCCTACGCTCCCTACAAACAGCGCCACGCCTGGCACCTGTACACGCCGTTGGTAAGGATCGAACAGCTGACCATCGACCGCGACAGGTTCATGGAAGAACTGAAAAAACTCAACATAGGCAGCGGCCTGCATTACAAGGCGATCCACCACCACGCCTGGTATCGCGAGAACATGTACATAGCCGACAGCGAACTGCCGAACGCCAGCTACGCCTCAGAGCGGATTCTATCCCTGCCGCTCTTTCCAAAGATGAGCCTGGACGATGCGCGGGATGTGGTTACGGCGGTCAAAGAGGTTATCAGTCAGCATTGTTTGTGAACAAAGATCAGGCGTCGCTATTGTCATCAACAAAATTTGATTGTCCCTGGCAAGAACATCGCTTATTCTTATTGTAAGGAGGTAAGGAATCATGCTTGCCAGGAAAACATCAAAAAATCAGCTTACGTTGCCCAAAGAGATTGTCAGCAACTTCCCGGGCATTGACCTCTTTGATGCTGTCGTGGAGGATCATCGCATCGTGCTGACCCCGGTTAAGGTAATGCCGTTGAACGCGTCTTTGGATGGAATTCGAGAAAAAATCAGGAAACTTGGTATCGATGAGAACGATGTAAATGAGGCGGTGAAATGGGCCAGGAGTTGACACCAATTCGAGTTGTCCTGGATACCAATGTCCTCGTCTCGGCACTTCTTTTCAATGGACAAACTGGAATTCTGCGTGATTTGTGGAAGACCGGACGCATTATCCCACTCATATCAAAGGAGACCTTCGCTGAATTCCGAAGAGTCCTTTCGTATCCAAAATTCAAACTTTCCCAACGGGAAATCCGCGCCATACTTAATGAAGAGATTCTACCCTATGTGGAGCCTGTGGATATTGCTGAACAGGTTATTGGCATCTGCCGCGACCCTCACGACGACATGTTTCTTGCTGTAGCCGTCTTCGGCAATGCGCTGTATCTTGTTACCGGAGACCAGGATTTGCTGGTATTGAAGACCTATGACAAGACGCAGATAGTGACAGTGACGGAGTTCCAGTCGCTTGCGGGTGACATCTGATGCCCGGCGCTGCGATATCTCCAATCGAAATTGATTTTATCCGGTTACAGGTGAGATGTTCTGTTCAGGCGGATTACCGGTTCACGCGCACGCGTTTTAGTGAATAAAGAGTTATAATTTAACTTGTTACATCCACTTTACCGGCCAACATCCTAAATTGGAGGATGGCCGGATCTGATAAATAACAAGTTGGCCATACAAAGAGGTTTCCTAAGGCACCAAATAAAATCTAATAGAGGCATTATGTCTGAATCGACGTACAACCAATTTAATTGGATCGTTAAAAGGCTACCGTGGCAAGAATTTCAAGTTTTTTGCCGCCTATATTTAGAATCCATTGGCTATAGCACGAGTCTAGGTCCAATTCCTGGCCGCGACAAGAATAACTAGGGACACTTCCCGTATTTCCGAGGAAAATATTCCGGGGACATAATGCATTTTTATAGGAAAACATGTAGTCTTTTACCAGACGATGATAGGGGTTTTCAGCTTGTAGGGTACGCATGGCGTTATCATGCGCACGGAAAATGTTCGCATCGCGGATCTGGCTCACACGCATGCGTGAACCGGTGAATAAAGAGTTATAATTTAGCTGGTTAAATCCACTTTACCGACCAACACCCTAAATTAAAGGATTGCCGGATCTGATTAATAACGGGTTTGATCGCATAAAAGAAAATGGTAGTTTAATTGTTGCAGTATCGTTATTATAGTATAAAAATAATTATTCACATATGGGAATAATTATGATATAAAAGAACTACAAAAAAACTCAAAACGTTAGGGATTTCAATGCACCATACCAACCCATTTAATTTCAAAACACTTTCTGTCGATGCTCCGTTTTGCAATAGAACGAAGGAGATAGAAAAGCTTGTTCACGCTGCCGAGTCCGGGAATGACGTTGTTCTTTACGCCCCGCGCCGGTATGGTAAAACCTCTCTTATCAAGCGTGCTCAAAATGAACTGGCTGACCGGGGTTTTATTACCGCATTTGCCGATCTAAGCGGCGTTGCCTCTGTCACAGATGTTGCTCGGAAGCTTGCTACTGCAATTTATGTGGTGACGCGCCAAAATGAACCTCTCTGGGGGAAGGCTCTCAGAATATTGGAGTCGTTTCGACCGGTCATACGACCAACAGTAAACGAGTCGGAATTAAAGTGTGATATTACTGTTGAAGCGGCGGCAGGGAGAACCGGCTTTGAACTTCTTGAAGCGGTAATGAAAGAAATCAAGACATTTGCAAAGGAATCCGGTAAGTCTCTCAATATTGCTTTTGATGAATTCCAAGATATTGTTGTTCTACCTGAGGCATATAATATTGAAGCATGCATACGGTCACATATTCAGCAATATAGTGGATCTCATTTTTTTATAGGGAGCCAGCGGCGCATTCTATCAGCGATGTTTAACGAGGAACAGAGGCCATTTTTTCGTAGTGCTATGAATATGCATCTGATCCCTCTTCCAAAAGACGAACTGATCGCATTCATACGAGATATGTTCAGCAATGCAGGAAAGGATTGTGATGAAGCAACGGCGAGATATATGGCTGAGGTTACTAAATGTCATCCGTATTACACACAAAAATATGGGCACTTCATATTTGAGCTAGCGGATACTGCGATTACCAGTGAAGATGTTTATTATGGTAGGCAGGAACTTTTAGCAGACTCAAGACCTTACTTTGAATCGTTAATACGCCCATTACCGCCTCAACAGCGGCTTGTCCTTCGAGCAATAGCAAAAGAACCGACCGATAAAGTTATGGCAAAAGAATACATGCGTAAGTACGAACTGGGATCGACATCGGCTATCTCTCTGGCGCTGAAACAACTCTCAGCCTTGGATCATATCGAACAAGGTGAAAACGGTATATGGTCAGTTGTTGATCCGATATTTTGCGAATGGATAACCATTCAATATTTGTAGAAACCTTCTAGCTTGTAGGGTGCGAATGGCCTTATCATGCGCACGGGAAATGTTCGCATCACGGATCGGTTCACACGATGAACCTGTGCAAACCCTACAAACTTGATAGAATGCTTGACCGATTGAATGCCGCAAATGAAATACTGGATATGAATTATCCTAGGTTCAAACCTGCACAAACTCCAAGGTGATAAAAAAGACCAATATGCTGTCAATGTATCCGGAAACTGGAGATTTTTTTTCTAGTTTATCGATAAGGTACTACGGCGATGCTTACGTTATCGATTGCGACGATTATCACTGAGAGGTAACAGTATGAGAAAAATGGAAAGACAACCAACGCACCCAGGAAAAATTATAAAAGAAGATTATTTAATACCTTTATCTATAGCTATAAATAACATGGCATCGTTACTCGGCGTTTTAAGAAAAATAATGATTCATTCCCATCATTAAAACGTCGACCATGTGTTAGCTACGACCAACGTCGTGGCGCGGATAGCCGCGAGCGTTGGTCTTGGTTGTGAAGACGGGGTGGCCCCCCACTTTGTACCTGAGTTGGATGTATCATATGGCGGAGTGCAGGCTGCGGTGGAACACCTGTGTGCAGAACTCAACGATACAGAAACGGTCTATCCGGGAACAAATCTGCGGCTGGTTTATGAATTGGTATCATCGCGAATTCCGGGAAAGCAGGAGTTCTGAACTTGAGAAGCTGAACAACCGTCCCATGCAGGGCCTTGGCGAGTACAGAAACGAACTCTTTGCAGAGATTGACAAAACTGCGCTCAAAGCACTGCCTGCTGATCGGTTTCAGCTCCGTGAATGGAAGAAGGCCAAGGTCAATATCGACTATCACATTACGGTACGGCGTCCCCTATGCCCTGATCGGCAAAGAGGTGGAGGTGCGCCTGACCATCTCCACTGTTGAGGTACTCCATAACGGCAGCGGGTAGCCGATGCCGTGCTGGATCAACTGGTACACAATGCCCATATGATCACTATGAATATGAAGGCTGAATCAATGCGAAAACTGATGTTAAAGAGCAGGTGAACTGGACACCGCAAAAGCAAACCAACGACAGGAAGAAAAGAGAGAAATCACTGTCTCAGTTAAAACCGGATTGCGCACTCTTTGATAGGGTCTTTACTGAGATATTATTTTTAGCCTTGCTGGAGAGAACTTTTTGATCGTTCTTGTCATCGATATTTGTATGTTTTATCAACCATTACTGGCTGTTAAATCCAACACAATGTGTCTTCCGGTACTTGCAGAAGATATATGTTAGGCCTTTTTCATTTTGAGCATTTGCAGCTCTAATGCCTCGCGCATAAGTTGTGACACGCTACGGTGCGTCTTTCTTAAAAACGCCTCCAGCATCTCCCGCTCTTTATCGCTTATCCTCAGGCTGACAACATTGTACCTTGGTTGTTCCTTCATAGCTCCCATATCATCACCTCATTAACCAATGTATTCCACATTACGAAACAGCGTTTCTATTTTTACCAACTTATCCAAAATCGAATATTTTGTAAACAGAATTTTTAACACCCCATATTTATTATATTGGATTAACTTTCCTAGTATATGCATTCTTTTGGGTATGTGATGAAAAACAAATACTGCAAACATTATTTCACTGTATGGAACTAATGTTTGCAGTAAATTCAGTTTGACTTCTAAAATTGTTTATGCAAATCTGAATCAGTTTCGCAGAACGAAATTGATCGGATGGTCGGATGGATAAAGAAAAATCACGAACCTTTGCAGAAGACGACCGCCAGTCGGTTCGTGCTCTAGAGCGAGGGCTTGAGGTGCTGCGTAGCTTCAAACCTGGAGACCGATTACTCGGCAACCAGGAAATTGCCGCACGAACCGGATTACCAAAGCCGACGATCTCACGCCTTACCCATACACTGACCAGGCTCGGTTACCTCAGCTACTCTGAAAAATTCGGCAAATACCACCTGGACTCCGCCGTACTTGCCCTTGGCTACTCATATCTGGTAAATATGGATGTGCGCCGGATTGCCCGGCCCTTGATGCAGGAATTTGCTGAATACACCCAGGCCTCGGTTGCACTTGGTGTCCAAGATCGACTTAACATGCTTTACATTGAGGCCTGCCGTAGCAGTGCTACAGTTACTCTTACTCTCGATGTCGGCTCACAGATTCCCATCGCCACGACTTCCATGGGACGAGCACTATTGTGTGCTCTGCCGGAGGCTGAGCGCAATTTCATCCTTGATCAGGTACAGCTTCGCAACGAAGCCGACTGTCCACGTATTAAAACTGGCATTGAACAGGCTCAGAAGGACTATGCTGAACGTGGTTTCTGCCTATCTCTCGGTGATTGGAAGCGTGATGTGCATGCCGTCGCCGCACCGTTAACCCCCTCGGATGGTTCCCGCGTCCTGGTCTTCAGTTGTGTCGGCGCATCCTTTCAACTTCGTCGCCATATGCTTGAGGACGACATTGGACCGCGCCTACTCAATCTGATCACCAATGTCAAGGAAACCCTTGATCGTCATTCATAGCTCAGGATTTGCTACCCTAAACTTATTGCACACACCGCCTGTGGATACTCAGGTAGTTTATCAAGCTTGCTCTGAGCAGATGAGCCTTGAAATAAACTCGGATGGGAAGCAAATGACTGATTTGATCTCGGCAGCAGGACTAAGAAAACTGGAGGACGAATATCATCACCTGTGGCGTGTGGAGCGCCCCAAGGTTGTCCAGGGGGTATCCGATGCCGCAGAAGAGGGAGATCGCTCTGAAAATGCCGAATACATCTACGGCAAAAAGCGGTTGCGAGAGATCGACCGCAGGTTGAAATATCTGGGCAGCCGACTAAAGGTACTCAGGGTAGCCCGCCCGCCTGCCAATCCTGGCACGGTTTCCTTTGGTTGCTGGGTCACCTATGAAGACGAAGATGGGCTTGCACGTTGCTACCAATTGGTCGGTCCGGATGAAATCGAGGTAAACGAGGGACGCATCAGTATAGACTCCCCGGTCGGACAGGCATTAATGTACAAGAAGCTGGACGACGAGATCGTCATTAGTCGACCGAATGGCGAGCTAACCGTGTATATTACCGATATTAGTGCGATACGCCCCTGATTCTGATAGCAGCTGACTAACGTTTTTTTGACGAGAAAGCCAATGTTCAGGAAAATCCATACGAAACACGCTCGGCCAAATGAAGAGGCCAGGGCAAGGAACGGCCTTCTCCATCCAACTATCGTTGTATGATTGAGGAGTGCCAGGAATAAACAATGTGCAAGTACGGAGGGTACCGCATACAACATTTTGTGCCCCTCCGGTTGCCCCATCTTGCCCGTATCTATCAAATCTGACCCGAATCTGAGCGCAATATAACCAAGTCATTTATTTACAGCTCCTAAAGGAATGCATTCTTAAGTTTACTATGGAGACAACCATGTCCAATTCTTTGGAAAAATTGAAAACCAGTTTGAAGAATGGGATAATTGACATGTCAATTATGTCCGAACTTGAAGACGATTACAGAGAGCTTAAGCATCAAGCGGACGAGTTGGAAAAACTTTTAATCATGATTGTGAGGACTGGCTGGCCTTGGGATGAAGATGGTGAGCCAAACGCCATATTTCAAACAAGCAAGGAAGGTTTCAGCAATGCGATGCGGGAAGCCTATGATCTGCTCGGCTTGAATTACCGAACTATGATAAACAGGACAGAACCAAGAACCTAACTGAAGTACCTCATTTAAAGGGCCTTTCAGGGTCTTTAACAGACTGACGGTGGACAGGATACAAGATATCGGCGCCATCCTCTGGGGGAGTTCTGGGGGGAGTATACGAATTAACCAATAGTTTTATATACTGTCCCCAGAACTCTCCGGAACTCTATTATATCTTGTCAACTTGGAAGCCTAACCCACTGATTCCATCAATTATAATAATTGCCTTAAATAAACTCTCGTGCTAAAAACTTCCCTGCGATAATACGTGATCAGTCTGGAATCTGATTGTTAAAATTTTAATGGAGATCCAAAATGAATTTGGGGAAATTCGGATTGACCATCCTTGTTGGTCTGATTTTAGCCGCATGCGGCGAAAACAACGGGAGTTCACGCGGAAAAGTGATTGGAGCCCCGATGGTAATAGCCAGCCTGACCGCGGCGGAGCTGGACACAGCAGCCGCTGCGAGTGGTTTGCTGGCATTGACGGGCAATGCAAAATGCGATGTCACGGTGGTTCAAATCAATTATCAGACTCCCGGAACGCAATCGTCGGAAATGTCCAATGCATCCGCCGCAGTTCTGATTCCCAGCGGGGTCAGTTGCCCGGGACCATTTTCGCTGATCGCGTATGCCAAAAGTACTGATGTGGAAAAGCCACGTACGATGGCAAATCCCAATGACAGTGAAACACTTTCCTTGATGGCGTTCTATGCGGCACAGGGTTATGCGGTGGTTGCCACTGATTATCTTGGTTACGCGCTCTCCAGCTATCCTTATCACCCGTATTTGCATGCGGATTCAGAGGCGAGTTCGGTAATCGACTCTATTCGCGCAACGCGCCTGGCAGCTGCTTCATTGGGCTTGACACTGAACGGCAAGATAATGGTCACCGGTTATTCTGAGGGTGGTCATGCTTCCATGGCGACACAGCGTACAATCGAGCGGGAGAATACGGGAGAATTCAAGCTGGTTGCAGCCGCCCACCTTGCCGGTCCGTACAACCTGTCGGGAACACTGGTTGATGCGGTTAATAGCCCGCTCCTGGCCGCCCAGATCTTTGTACCGTTTGCGGTTACCTCCATGCAAAAGATTTACGGGACCCTGTATGCTAAGGCAACTGATGTGTTTAATTCACCGTATGACAGTTATATTGAATCGCTTTTACCAAATCCGACGCTCACTTCCACGACACTTATTACTCAAGGAATGCTGCCAGCCGATGCGCCACTAATTGCGATGGGTAAAATATTTAAATCCTCGTATTTGAGCAGCATTGCCACTGATTCGAATAACGCCACGATAGTCGCTGCGAAAAAACAAGACCTGCTCGGTTGGAATCCTGTAGCGCCAACCACATTGTGCTCTGGTCTGGCTGACCCGACTGTCAAGTTTCTTCTGAACGCGAAAACGACCTACGATGATTTTATAAGCCGCGGAGGAACCAGTGTCACGATTGTGGATGTCGATCCCGCGATCCAGTCCTATTACGGCAGCGTGCTTGCCGCTTCTCCTGCAACATATTACGGCTTGTATCATGGCACGTTTGAGCCGCCGTTTTGCTATCAGGAAGCGAAGAAGCTATTTGATTTGAATAAGTAAGACAGATTGTGATCAACGCAAAAAGACGCCCCGACTATTCCAGTCCGGGGCGTCTTTTTGCGTTGGATTTCCCTTCTGGCGTTTACAAGTGACGAATTTGATAAGGCAAACGGGATCTTCCGCGGACATAATGCATTTTATTCACCGGAATTCCCCTCTAATTGAGCAACTTGAAAGCCTAACCCCAGAGCTTTCCTCTTGACAAGGGGCGGGGCGGGGTTTTTATTTTGGCAGCCCAGGCTCGGTCAAATGCTCCGGCCGCATGATCGCATCCAACTCACCGGCGGCCATCAGACCCTGCTCCAGAACGATCTCCCGGATGTTCCTGCCGCTGTATGCCGATTCCTTGGCGATGGCGGCCGAGGCGTTATAACCAATGTACGGAGCCAGCACCGTCACCAGTCCGAGCGACCCGTCCAGATAGCGGCGACAGCGCGTTTCGTTAGCCTCTATCCCATTTATGCAGGATTCGGTGAATTTCTGCACGCAATTCCTGAGTATTTCCATGGAAAATGTCAGGTTCCAGGATATCAGCGGCATCATCACATTCAGTTCCAGCTGTCCTGCCTGGGCCGCCAGCATGACCGCCTGATCGCACCCGATGACCTGAAAGCAGACCATGTTGGTCATCTCGGCCATGGATGGGTTGATCTTCCCCGGCATGATCGACGAGCCGGGCTGGATGGCTGGGAGGCGGAGTTCGTCCAGGCCGGTGCGGGGGCCAGAAGCGAGAAGCCGGAGGTCGTTGGCGATCCGACCGAGGTTGACCGCGGTTCGGCGCAGGCCGGAGGAGAGCGCCAGAAACGGGTCCATGTTCTGCATCGCCTCGAACAGATCTCGGGAGGCGACCAGCGGAAATCCGGTGGCCACGGTCAGCTCTTTTATTATGTTCGTGATATAGGCCGGTTCGGCGTTCAGGCCGGTGCCGACGGCAGTGCCGCCGATCCCCAGTTCCAGCAGCTCCGGGATACACGCCTCCAGCCCTTCGCGGTTTTTGCGGATCGCGGCAGCATAGGCGCCGAACTCCTGCCCCATCCGGATCGGCACGGCATCCTGTAGATGGGTGCGCCCGGATTTGAGGATATGGTCGAACTCCTTCGCCTTGGCATCAAGAGCCAGTTCCAGCCCTTCAAGCAGTTCCAGCAGCGGATCGAGCATCTCCAGCGAGGCGAGACGGATCGCGGTCGGGATCACATCGTTGGTGGATTGCGCCATGTTGACGTGGTCGTTCGGGTGGAGGGTGGCAAAATCGCCCCGCTGCCGCCCCAGCAACTCCAGCGCGCGGTTGGCCAGCACCTCGTTGGCGTTCATGTTGTGCGACGTACCGGCGCCGGCCTGAAACGGATCGACCACGAACTGGTCGGCCAACTCTCCGGCCAGCAGTTCATCGGCGGCAGCCACGATGGCTGTGCCGATTTCGGTTTCCAGCCTGCCGGTGGACATGTTGGCCAGTGCCGCGCACTTCTTGATGACCACCGTTGCCCAGACGAAGGCGCGGTGCGGCTTCAACCCGGAGATCGGGAAATTGTGCACAGCCCTGATGGTCTGCGCGCCGTAATAGGCTTCGGCCGGAACCGTCATCTCTCCCATCGAATCTTTTTCAATGCGTGTGGTCATGATCGCACCTCCTTCGGTTGATGGCATGCTGTTATCACTTACAACAGAATGACTGCAAGTGCAAGTCCGCACGTATCGGCTCCCTCATCCCTCATCCTTTATACCTCCCCCTGCCCATGTTTTTACACTAAGGAGCTGTAAAAAAATAACATGGCCATCTTGCATCTCATCTTCAGGCCATCTTTGACCGAACTTCAATCACCAAATCTTCAACGTAGCTCTGCTACGTCTGCGGTTTGCCTCAATCAGTTCAGCCAAATCTGACCCGAATCTGAGCACAATATAACCAAGTCATTTATTTACAGCTCCTAACGGCATTGCCCTCAGTAAAGATGTTTTCGTAAGCCTCCCGGCCATTGGTGCGGTCACTAAAGCAAATCGAGCCGTTTGTGTCGCCTGAGTGAGCTCCGTACATCACCAGGCGGTTGATGATCTCCGGTTTGGAGAGCTCAGAGGATGTCTGATCAACGCCGAACATGTATTCGCAGAAATAGCCGCCGTTACCCTGACAGCTGATCCCTTCGGGGGCGATAATGAACTCATTGCCCGGGAGAAGATGCGCAGCTGGTTCTCGTCCTGGGCAACGTTGAAAAAGTAGCTCTGGTAGGCGTCGACGCCTGCCACCATCACGAAGTACTCGATATGGCCGCCGGTCTGTCCTGATGTCCTTGTGCATGGATTACTCCCGCAGTTTCATGTGGGATCGGGATGAAAGCAGTCCCGATGTTCCGTCCTCCATCAGTTGTCAGGTTGGTCGAACATCATCCCGTCATAAGCGAACTCAACCCCTGGCGGCAGTTTTGTTCTATCGGCGTAGGCAACCTCATGGGTCAGGTGGGTCAGGATGGTTCGCCTAGGGTT
>JBAYZR010000037.1:0-16689 GCA_041672425.1 Pedobacter sp.
GTCGAACAGGGCATTAACCCGGCTGGCGATACCTTTGGGCACGGCCTGGTAGGGAGGATCGGCCTTGAGACCAAGACCTACTATATTGAAGTCGAAACTCGTCAGGACATTGGGCAAAGAAGTTCCAATATCGGCTTTCGCCGTTCCGCATACGCCCAGTGAAAGTATGGCCGCAGTCAGTGTCCCGAAAAGTCTTTTCATAATGTCCCGCCTTCACGAAAAATATATAAACAGTGCCCTGCACCAACCTGAATCAAAATTTTTTCCTCACAATTTATATTCATGTTCCCAGCAAGTTCTGTTAAACTTTCCAATAGTCGGCATCTTGTTTTTAGGAGCATCCCATGCAAGCCCTTCGTGAAATTGTAACCCCCAAGGACAGTGACATTAAAATTTCACTTCCTTCGGAACTTTCAAACCGCAAGGTCGAAGTCATTATTTTCCCTTATGACGTTCCAGCACGCAGGACATCACGTAAAAAGCGCCTGAAGAAGATCTTCGATGAGTCTCAGGGAACTCTGCCTGTCGGCTATCGCTTCAACAGGGATGAAGCGCATGAAAGGTAAAACCTTCATCGACCCGTTCAAAGGAATCACTCAGAGTTAGCGCTTATCCAATCGAAGTCCCACCTTTTGACCCCTTTATTGCTCTTTTACGATCAATGCATACGCTTTGTGAATAATGTAGACTTGGCCCTTCTGTCTTTCCGATCTGACCCTTCTGTCTTTCCTTTGAACCTTATTCAAATTCATATTTCTTTAATAAATTTTTTTTCATTTCTTTAAAATTTATTAAATCCGAAGGGTTAAAATCATTTCTGTATGTCGGATCTGAAATGACTTTGAACAAGAAAAATCTACAAGCGTCATGTTCTGAATTAAACGTCTCATTAATTCTAAACTCACCTCTTTCGTTTAAGGTTACTACCCAAACGTTGTCATCATTGTTTTTTAAACACAATGCGCCCTCTGGACACAATCTAGGATTAATTAAACAAGCCTTATCATTTATATTGTTATTAATTAATTCCTTTGACAATTGATCGATGTTCATAACAGCCTCGCTTTATTCGATATAGGGCTTGATTTTACCTTTATCCCACAAATCCTTTATCGTATTTTCTAACTTATATTGTACTCCAAGTCCTGATGCATCTTTCCATGGAGCCGCAATTCCACCATCGGATTTTACAGCCTTGATGACTTCCCATAACGTCTCAGCTTTATTTGGATATGTCGAAGGTAATCCTCTAGCACTTCTAGAGGTTCCTAGTGGAGATACATATCGCCCATAATTAATATCACCTATTCTACTTAATATTTGACCAGGTTTGTGAACCTCTGGTTTACTATAATTCCCTAGAAA
The DNA here is from genome assembly GCA_041672425.1 of Pedobacter sp. Classification (GTDB taxonomy): domain Bacteria; phylum Desulfobacterota; class Desulfuromonadia; order Geobacterales; family Pseudopelobacteraceae; genus JACPFJ01. The sequence continues at coordinate 1,366 of JBAYZR010000037.1, forward strand.
TCCACCATTATCGGGCCATTCTTTATAAATTGTAAGAGATCCGCCTTTGACTGATGCCTGTTCCGGTATTGCCAACGTGAGATTTTTCTTTGAAACAAATCTACCAGTGCTTGTATCCCTATAGCGGCCAACTAATTCGTCAAATGAATACCGAATTAGCTTCCCAGACTCGGTGTTGCTAACCCGCCATGATTCGCCTGTAGACATGTCAGCATTAAGATGCCTTGCAGTTAAATTCGGCCTTGTTTTTTTAATGGAATAGCTTGACGCCATGTCAAATGTGATAGAGCCTAACAACTCAAAACCTGCTTGAATTCTACTGACCTTTTCGCCAGTAAACATTTCCTTACCACTACAAACTTGCCAGCAGCTTTCTATTTCAGAATGAATTGGATTAATACTTCTTATTAACCTATACAGTTCTTTTGAATAATTTATTGTAGCGGGATGGGTATATTTATAATGATCGATAATTTTGGCTCTATCATTCCAATTAGAGTACAAATTATCAACATCATCCCGTTTACCAAACATCTTGATTGCTTCTTTATGTTGCTCAGAGGATATATTTTTTTGATTTGTGCGCGGTATTTTAAAATGATTCATATATTTTGATTCATCTTCATATAAACTATCTGCATAATATGAGGAATGCTTGGTGAACTCTCTTTCCCCCCAAATCGAAGCATCGTAAGGTTTCATACCTGATATGATTGGAATAATAGATTCATACCCCTCTAAATCCACAAAGAATGTTGGATTGCTGTATGCATAAAGATACCGATGTAGACTCGGTGGCTCTTCTGCTTCCCCTAAGTACTCATCCTGTGAAATAAACCTCCCCGTATCCGGATCATAGTACCTCGCCCCGAAGTAAACGAGCCCTGTGTTCTGATCATGCTCCTTGCCGGTAAACACCTGCCGGTTAACGCTGTCGCCTATATGGTTAAGGATCATCCCCCAGGGGTTGAGGAAGTAGCTGACTTTGGTCGCTCCCGCCAAATCCGTAAGGTTTACCGTGCTTCCCAATGCATCGTGGTGGTAGTACTGACTGCCTCCCGACGTCGCCAGTGACAGCAATTCATCAGCATAGCTGTAACGGGCCAGCAGAGAGTTATCACCCCGGTTCCGCTCTTCAATGACACTTCTGCCGTCATAGTAGTAATCCACATCTCCACGGTCGCTGTTCCTGTGACGGATACGGAGGTTGTTATCGTCATAGTCGTACAGGCCGAGATCGTAGCCGCCATTTCTGACGCGGACCAGCCGGTCAAGACTGTCATAGTCGAAGAAGGTGTCGGTATAGGCCGGCGTCAGCGTGCTGTCCGTCTTCTTGACCGTGTTGCCGTTGGCGTCGTAGGAGTAAGTGAGGTTGCGGCTTGCTGTGCTGTCAGCCACCAGTATCAGCCTGTTGGTGTTGTCATAACTGTATATTTTGTTGTTCTTGACCACGCCGTTTTCGGTGACCTTCTCACTGGCGCGGTTGTAACCGGCATAGGTGTAATCGGTGGCGGTGGTGACGATGCCGGAGACCAGGGTATGGTTCAGCAGCCGGTCAAGGTTGTCGTAACCATAGGTGGTAACTCCGGTCAGGCCGTTTTGAAGCTCGATCTGCTTCGTCCGGTTGCCGTTATGGTCGTAGTCGTAGGCATAGCTGGAGATGATTGTATCCCCCGACTTGTTGACAATACCCCTGACTCGCCGGGTGGGATAGTATTCCAGGTTTTCGGTGGTCCCGTTGGGATATGCTACTATCCTTTTGCTTCCGTCCAGGTAGTAGCTGAACGTGGTCGCACCGGTCCCTGTGGTGGCGGTGGCGACGCGGTTGCGGCTGTCGTATGCATAGGTTGTCGCACCGTTGGGGGTGGTGACGCCGGTCCGGTTGCCGTTATTGTCATAGGCGTAGGATATGGCGACGCCACGCTGGGTGCTAGAAGTCAGGCGGTCGAAGTTGTCGTAGACGTTGACCGTCGAGTCGGTAATTTGTGCCCCACTTTGGTCGTTTTTGGTTTCGCTAACACTGGTGGCGTTATTATTGCCATCATATGCGGTCACGGTCCTCATCAGGGTATAAAACGGCGAAGCACTGCCCGAATAGGTCACCTCAACCGGACGGTTAACCATGTCGTAGCTGTAGCTGGTGACCTGATCCTTGGCGTCGGTGAAGGTGATCAGGTTCCCTTCTTCGTCGTAGCTGTACCTGCTGGAGTTACCATTTGCCAGTGCATGTCTGGTCTTGCGGTTGAGGAGATCGTAAGTGAATGTGGTCTCGTTGCTTCCGGGGTCGGTGACCTTCAGCAGATTGCCGTTGTTGTCGTAAGCGTACCTGGTGGTGAGGTTTCCTTCCGTTACGCCAACAAGTTGCTTGAAGCTGTCGTAAGAGTTGCTGCGGCGATTGCCCAGTGGCTTGATGGTTTCTGTCAGATTTCCAACGACATCATACTGCTTCCGAGTTGTTTCCCCGGCAAACTCCACCGAAGTCGGCCGGTTCTCACGGTCGTAGGTGTAGCTGGTGACCCTGCTCAGCTCGTCGGTTTCTGCCTTCAGGTTGCCGTTGCCGTCATAGCTGCGCTTGCGTGCGGTGGCATCTGCAAAGGTGATGGTGTCGAGGAGGTTTCGCTTGCCGTAGTCGTACTCGGTGCGGTTGCCGACCGCGTCGATATCGGCGATCTTGTTGCCATTCCCGTCGTATTCGTTCGTCACCAGGCGGACGCCGGCACGTTCCTGTTCCGTCAAGCGGTTCAGGGCATCATAGGTGTTGGTGGTGACAATGCCCCGCTTGTCGGTAATGGACTTGACATTGCCTACCTTGTCATAGCTGGTGACAATGGTCTGAGAGAGGGGATCGGTAACCCTGGAGACCCGTCCCATGCCATCGTATTCATAGGCGGTGCTGTTTCCTCGACGGTCCTTGACGTTTTTCACTTTGCCGTTTTTGTAGTAGTCACTGAAGGTGTTCTTGCCCATGGCGTTGGTGACAGTGATCGGCAGGTTGAGTGCATTGTAGGCGGTGGTGGTGAGATTGCCGTTATAGTCCTTCACCTGAAGCGGGTTTCCCATTCTGTCACGGGAAACTATTCCCCTGGTGCGTGTGCCGGTGGCGTCGGCTTCGGTGGCGACAAGCAACCGGTCTTCTACGTCGTAGGTGTTGGTGGTGGTTGTGCCGTTGGGCTCGCCAACCGTGAGAACGTTGCCGTTCAGGTCGTAACTGTAGCTGGTCGTATTCCCTTCACCGTCTTTGAAACTTAACACCTGACCCAGACTGTCACGTGTTTTCCGGCGAGTTACTCCGTTACCATCGGTGGTATTCGTATCACGACCTTCGCCATCGTATTCTGTTATGTTGGTGTAGTTCTCGGGGTCGGTTACCTTCCACGGTCGGTTCCATTCGTCATAACTGGTTACGGTCGCATTCCCACGCGAATCGGTTACCATCGTGCGATTACCTGTAGGGTCGTATTGGTAGGCAGTAATGGAGCCCAGCGGCCTGGTTACCTTGACCGGACGGTTTTGTCCGTCGTACTCGTAGCTGATGGAGCGTCCTTCTTCGTCTGTTTCACTAGCCAGGTTGCCGCTGCCATCATAGTTCCATTGGTGCGTACCGTCCGAGTTGGTGCGCGCAGAGCGCTGATAGCGACCGTTATAGGTGTAACTGGTGATGTTCCCTTCCTGGTCGGTCTCGCTCTTCAGGTTGCTCTTCGGATCGACCTCCTTGAAGTAGCTATAGTTCAGCTCGCCCTCAGGTGCGGAGAGCAAGGCAGTTCTGGTCAAACGGTTCAGGGAATCGTAATTGTGGGCCGTAACACGCCCTTCAAAGTCGGTCTCTCGGGTCAGGTTGCCGTTAAGGTCGTACCCCATGGACATGGCATGGACAAGACGATTTGCGGTGGAAACTCTCCGGTTCAGTTCATCGTAGGCATGTGTCTTGGCAATACCCTTCCAGTCGGTCTCTGTGGTCAGGTTGCCATTGGCATCGTACTCAAAGCTCTTGACGCCGCCAGCGCTTCTAGTGACATCCTTCACCTGATAGCGGGGGGTGTAGGTGTAGGACAATGTGAGTCCGGCCCGGTCTGTTTCGGAGAGGAGGTTCCCCATGAGGTCATGTGAGAACGTCTTGGTCCCGCCTGATCCGCTAGCCGAAAGGGTCGGGTAGGTGATGCTGAGCGGATAGTCAAGCTGATCGTAGGTGTAGCTGATCTTTCTCCCGTTCGGGTCGGTCATGGCAATGAGGCGACCCCTGACGTCGTGATCGTAGTCGGTGACGCTCCCTTTCGCGCCGGTAACCCTGTCCGGGTTTCCCCACTGGTCATAGGTGTAGCTGGTTCTGTTTCCGAGCGGATCTCTCATGGATTCCCGTTCGCCAGTGGAGTAATTGGTATAATTGGTATCTTTACCCTCCCCGTCCTTCTGCAAAATGAGGTTTCCATTGGAATCATAGGTCCAGCTCTGGGCAACATTGTTTCGGTCAATGCGGGTCTCAGGCAGGCTGAACTTCTGGTTCCATGTGGTAACGATGCTGTTGTTGTAGGGGTCGGTCTCTCTGGTAATGTTCCCTTTGGGGTCGTATTCGTAGGTGGTCGTAAAGCCACGTGGATCTGTCCGTGACGTCATTACGTTATCAGGTTTGTTCTCGTCGATGGACCACGTCATGGTGGTAGTCTTACCGAGGGGTTCCTCGATCCTGAGCGGATTGCCGTAATTGTTCAGGCTGTAGACGGTGTCATTGCCTTTAGGGTCGGTAACGGTCCGTGTTGCCGTGTAGGTATATTCGGCACTGTTGCCATCTGGAAACACGACAGCCTTGACCACTTCTTCCGATTTAATTGTAGGTAAATTGGGGCCGATAGTGGCAGTCACTGCGCCACTGGCGAAATACTTATAGCCGTAACTATTGCCAATGGCATCGGTGGTCTTGACAAGATTGTACTCACTGTCTATGACATCAGCCGATTTCTTGGCGTAATCGTACCGTTCCGTTTTTGCGCCACGTGAGGCGCTCTGCAGATATCCTTGCGGCGTATATGAAAAGTAGAGCCGAACATCCGGATCAGGACAGTTCACCGTCATCAACCTCCACGGATTTACGTCACAGATCGGCATATTCTCGTATGTAAAAGAGCAGGTACGGTTGACAGCATCGGTTACGCTTTTCAGAAGTCCATTTTCATCATAGGCAAAGTTCATCCTGTTGCCGTTGCGATCTTCGATGAACTGTACCGATGTAGGCTCTCCCACTGACTTGGGATAACCATACGTGTATTTGGTGCCGTCCTTCTCAGTGTAAACAAAACTGTCGCTGTTTTCAGTCAGGGTGCCATGATTGCCTCTGCCCGCCGACCAGACACCACCCAATTTCTTGAACGTGGCGCCGTTTACAGATACCTGGGTAAATGCGATCTTTGCCTGTCCTTGGGTAATTGCGATTGACCGTTCTTCTTCGGGGCCTATAAACTTGCCCTTGAGATCATTGTTCATCAACCTATCAGGAAGCCAATTCGTACCGGTGTATGTGTCGGTACTGAATGCCACCAACCTCATGTCGAGGCTTTGGTTCCACCCTTTACCAAGAGGGTTGGTCCAGTTCGGGGAAGATTTGTTGTTGTAACTTCTATAAAAGCCCAGTTGAGGGCCTCGTCCGTTAAAGGCAAGATCCTGGCGGCTCAGGTTCAGTGAACCGTCTTGGAGCATGACGTCATTCACCATGCTCTGGCCAAGGACTTCCCCATCAGTCCGCTCGGTGACAAAGCCGACATAGAATTGATCTGACTCTGGAATGGTGGGTTCAATCGGTCTGAAATGTATTTTGATGTCGAATTCCGAATTGTCGGTTGGTTTGAATCCAGCATCAATTACGGTCTGGTAATCAAGTACGAAGCTATGAACGCTCCCTTTTGGAAGCAATTTTTCGGGAATGTAGTCGGGCTGCTTGTCCTGTCGTGTCTTGTGATCGCGGATAGTCACAGTTACGGCCATATCCGAAACGGCTGACCGAAGGTCGATGGGAAACACCTGGTAACTGTCGGTATAGTAATCCCGTGAACTGATTTCGCTGAATTGGCTTAAATGGTGGACCCTTTCAAGTGGGAACTTCAAAGTATCCTTGTTGCATTCAACTATGCCGGCGTCGAAATCGAGGGTTCTGATTCCCCGGTTTTGGTCCGCCATGTACAGCCATCCATTCTTCTCTACTACGGCCGGAATCGAGCCAATATCCGAAATGACCGGCGCGTTGTTAGGGCTGACTGTACCGAAAGATGGGGGAATCGTATTGAGCAGCCTCGGATGCCATGGGTCCTTCAGGTCCACTACCTGAATGGCATTCATGCTGGTGACAAAGGCAAGCCCTCTTTGTTTATTGATGCTGATTTCGTAGGCAGAAGAAGTTACATCGTTGTTGTCCCTGTCTTTAACCGTCGCCATAACGACCGGGTTATACGGATCGGTAAGGTTCACTGTTTTGAGTTTGCCTTTGCCCCCGGAAACGGCAAGGTCCATGGTCTGCAGGTTGCCGCTTGAGTCCTCATAGGTGTAATCGGCCACAGCCGCCACACGGAAGGCAGGTAACTGAGCTGGCGCAAGAGAACTCATCAGGACCGGCGTCGGATTGTTGATATCCAGTGCGAGCAGATATCCTGGATTGGTGGTAAGAATCGCTTTACCAGGCGCATAGACAACGATGTCGTTGGGAGAGCCGTACCCCTGGCCGATACTGTCAAATACGCCAACTATGCTGCTGCCATCACAGATCTTACCACTTTGATATTGCTCTTTAGCTGCGCTGATGCTGACCACCTGCAAGGCCGCAGCCGCAGTGGAGACATAGGCATAATCGCCCCACATGGCAACACGATGGGGGGTGCCGGACCATGCCTCAGACAGTTGTTCCTGACCGACCTTGAGAGGCTTTATCGGGTTGGCGGCCAAGTCATAGAAGCGGATGTAGCCTAATCTTGAACCCTCATCCAAAAGACCTTTGGGAATTGTAGTGAGAAGATCGATCATGGCCATCAGCGCCTGATTGGGATCGGGATGGACGGCCACTCCTTGATAGCTGAATTCAGAAGAGATGTAGGTACAGTCCGGGTTCGGACTGGCACTTGGAGCGCAGGTGGAAGCCTTTGTATAAACCACTTTGGGATTATTCGGGTCGCTTACGTCAACCACCCGCCACCCCTTATTCCCGGCTGCGATATACGCATAGGTTTTTCCGTCGTTGCTGGTAAAAAGAGCAATGTCGCGCCCACCGGAAAACTGTTCCGCCTCATTCAGTGTATAAATGGTGGGAGCTTGAGTGGTGAATGTTGACTGGTAGTCATGATCCAATTGAAGGATTGAATTATTGACCGATGGGTTGGGAAGCACATCGGCAATCCCTGCGCTGACTATTTTCACTTGATACTGCCGATCAAAAGAAAGGTTCCGCAGAGGCGTAAGACGTGCCAGAGAACGTCCCCCCGCTAAGGTAGCGGAAACAACAGTCGACACTTGTTCGTTTGTGCTTGTATCCATTAATTTGACAGTATCGTTGGAAATGCCGTTTACCGGTTCGCTAAACCAAACCGTGACTGCCGTGGTTACAGGAAGGTTTTTGGAGCCGTCAACCGGAGTAATACTATCAACAACCGGGGCTCCGTCGATACCTGCCGGGATATCACCTGGTTTTACGACACGGACCCGAAGATTGCTGCTGCTTTTGTTGGATGGGGTTGCGCCGTCGTTCGCTTCAACTGTGAATCGGTAGAGCCCCGGAAGAGTCGGCTTAAAGTAACTGGCCTGACTCCCCATGACTTCACTTGGGAAGGTGGGTTGATAGGGATAACGCCATATTGCCGGCTTTTCACTGGTCTGAGGAGAAGCAAGTGTTCTGTTTAGCTGAGCAAGTGAGGCATTAGGGTATGGTTGCCAACTATCCATTTCCGGACTCTTATATTCTACGGTCAAGACAGGTTCAACCACAGATTGGTCTGTTATGAACAGAGACAGCTGCAATTCCGTCCCCACTGGAATTGTTCCTGAGATAATGCGGTTTTCAAGCGGTTGCCCTGGAACCACCTTCAGGTTCATTTCGATATCGGGTGGCGTCTTGTCCGGCAGGACCGTACTCTTTTCCCCCAGCTTGAAATCGACCATCAAATTATAGGAATACGCGCTGACGTAACCGTCGAAATTTTTTCTGAACATGGTCAGGGGATGAATGGCGGTCAGCCGGTATTGGCTGAGACCTGGATCAAACGGCGAAGCGATCAGCTTGGAAAATGTGGCGTAGTGCCCTTTGCTGTCCGAATACGAGACATAATTCATGGCATCTGGAGAGCGGATAACTGCGCCCTTGATTGGCAGGTCGGATGATTTCTGGTAATCAGGCTGGTCATTCATTTCCTGGTAGGTATAGCCGGAGACGATAACAGGCATGACATCTATGAGTATAAAGACATAGGTTCCTACAGCGACAATCCCGCTGAATGGTGGACTCGCAGTGGTAATCCTGCCATTAATCACCTTGGTGCTGTCAACAATCTCGTAAACCTTTTCCACAGAGCCATCGGCATTTACCAATTCACTGGGCCGGGTTACAAAGACCGGTGTATTCGTATCAAAACCATCAGGCACCGGAATTGAAAGATGTACCTCCTTCTGGAAATCAACCCCGCCGGAGTCGATGTTGAAGGCTGCCAGATATTTGCCTTGTTCCGGCACCGGACTTGGCAGGTTGGCCTCCTGAACTGCCGTGACCTTGAGAACTGTCGGCCCGAAAAGAGCCCCTTCAGGTATTTCTAGCTGCGAGCCTGCCTCCCCTTCGACCGTACCACCCTTGGCGGTAACCAGGTATTTCCCATCGTCGCTCTTATAGGTAATGTAGGAAACCACGGTCTGATTACCGGAATGATCCATCAGCACTACCTTGATCTCATCCCCCAACTGGGCACGAACGCGTCCGGTGAAGGAGCCGTTGCTTTGCGCCGTTACGGAGACGATTTCGCCGGTTGCGTCGTTGATGAGGAGCACCGTGTTGCCCGGTTCCGCGCTTCCCTGTGTTGCCGTGATGGTGATAAATCCGTCTGCGTCAGGGAACGTCGCCGTTATACTTCCTGCCGCGGGCATCGGCGGCGGCGTGGTTTTTCTTACGGTGAAGCCGGAGACAAAGTCACTGCCGAGGGAGTAACCTTGCACATCCTTTATGCTGTTGCTCAGGGTAAGCGTGTAGCTCTTCTCCGATATCAGGAGTTGCGAAGGGGATAAGGTTACAATCCTAGCGTCTATACTGAAAGTCATGACACCGGAAATGGTGTTGCCGTCGGAATCTTTCAGTACCAGGGTAGAGGTGGTGACAGTCGATTGGTTTAGACTCTTGGAGAACGTCACCACCAAGGACGTGTTCGGCTGCACATTGGTGGCGTTGTTCGCCGGAGAAATTGAAACTACGGCGGGGGAGATCATCAGTATTTTCAGATCAAGCGTCAGAATCTGGTTGGCTGTGGTTAAAGCGCCGGTCCCCGACACTTCATCATTTTTGTAGAGATCAACAGCGGTTGTTGTGAAGGCTGTTATCGGCGCGGCCAGAAGGTATCTTCCCGTAGACTGGGTAAGATCAACCAGGGAACCTTTGTCGGTCTTGACCAAAGCCCCGTTGAAAACCGTGTTCCCTGCATCGGTGACCGTGCCGGTAACAAAACCGATGGGACCTTTGGCCTGGAGGAAATAATAGACGCCGGAGGCGTTTATTGAGTTCGATGAGTTTGTGAGTTGAAGAGTTAACGGTTCCGAGGTTATGAACGAGCCATTCTGTCTGGCCAGGGCAACGAGTTTGAGTTTCGCCACCCCTTTGACGTCTATCTGTTTTGCGACTACTAACGACAGGTTCGGATCTGTTCCTGACGGCGCAGGAATGGAAAGTGTTGCGGGAGCAGTCAGATTCTGCCGCGTAAGATTCACCTCAACCACCCGGATAAGGGTAAAGTCATCCCCCACCGCACCAATGACAGGGCTTACGTTTTTTGTCGAGACGGGGACGGTCTGACCGAGTGCCCCGGCCGGAATCTGGAGTATGTTGCCATCCGCGTCAAGGAATCGTCCGCCGTCGGTACCTACCATGACACCGGTTTCCGTTATATCGGGAAGGGTGATTTCCAGGCCTACCTTTCCCAACAAAAGATCCGTGATGGTGTAGTCCCGTGATGGAGATACGGGGAAGGTGGTGCGGAGGTTGGCAACATTTGACGCAGCCAGGGCGCCAGCGCCCATGTTCGTCAGGCAGCGTACGCGGTAGATGACGATGTTCTGGGTATAGACAGGGGGCTCGGTTTTGTCCCCGGACTTGAGATCATATTTTTCCGTTATCCTGCTGTTGAGGATTGCGCCTGATGTAAACACCGGGACGGGATTTGCACCCTCTTTCGCTGTTACGACGACTTCTCCCGCAGCTTTGAGTCCTGATGAAGGAGGAGCTGCCTGGGGCACGACGCTTCCTGCGGCTGAGATTGCATCAAAGCTCAGTCTGGTTGCAATCGCCGAGTTGAGCGGGGTTCCGGTTACCGCTACAGGAGGTGCATTAGGGGCCGGATCAGCGACGAGGAGCGCATATTGTCCTGCTGTCTGTATATCGGCTGTTGCGCTAAGGCCGTCAGTAGAGACAATTGCGTTTTGGACAGCTTTCCATTGATGGGAGGCGGAATCATATACGGCGAGGGTGAAGATTGAATCCGGCGCTTGGGAGAGGGAGAGTGGAACAGGAAGCTTGAGCGCGGCCGCAGATGTGAATGGGGTGTCGAGCAATGTTCCCGCTGTCGGGTCAAGTAGGCGGATGTCCACAGCCGCAACCGGCGACCACCCCGCCGGGAGGACACCTGCCAGCCCCTGGTTGGAGATTGGCGTCAGTCTGATATCCGCCTGGACGCCGAGCCCCCCCGCAGGAACGGCCAATTCCATAGCAGCCTTCAAACCTGTAGCTACATCCATGCGTATGACGCCACCTGTGGGATCGATGACATTTGTGGTGTTGTGAATTTTCGTCAGTCGCGCATCCAGCACTGTCACCTTTTTCTCAGGCATGACTTGGACAAGGCGCTCTACAGTGGTATATCCAGGTTTTGTGGCCCTTACCAGGGTGCTTCCCGAAGGATTTTCAGCGAAATATCCGCCATCCGTTTGGGTAACTATTGGGTTTTGAGTGTTCTGAGGTTGAGGAGTAATTGAGACCTCGGCCCCGGAAAGGAGAAGCCCTCTTGAGTCATCCAGAACTTTCCCCTGAATATACCCCGGCCCCATGGCCACCTGGGTGATCCGTATAGTCGCAGTTGCCGCGCCTTCGTTTCCTGCTACGTCATACGCTTTGGCCTGGAAGACCACTTCATCCCCGGCGGCAAGATCCGGTGAGAGGCGATAAGGCACAGTTTCGGCTGCGCTGATCGATGAGGATGTCCCGGACCAGATGGGAATGCCGTTGGCCCTGAGGTCAAGAAGTTTGAGATCCCTGTTGTCCGAGGCGTTGATGGAAATCTGGGCATTGGCTCCCGCCGCCGCTTCCGCCGGAGCGGAGAGGGTGACGGTCGGGGGAATGGTGTCGGGAACATTCAGGGAGAACTGTTTTGTATCGCTTCCCCCCCTGCCGTCGGAAACAGTTACAGATACCTGCCTGCTCCCGATGTCGGCAATGACCGGCATCCAGGAAAGAGCGCCTGTGGCGGAATTGATGGTCATCCCCGTAGGGCCGACTACGAGGGAGAAACTGAGAATGTCGCCGTCCGGGTCGCTTGCTGTGATGGCAGCGGTATAGGGTTGATCGACCTTTCCGGTTGGAAGCGTCTGGGTCGTGATTGCTGGAGGCCGATTGACTGTAACGCGGGTACTGGCAGGGGTACTCGGCGCCCCCTTGTCGTCGGTGACCACAAGGGTGAAGGTGTAGCTACCCGGTACAAGGGTGACGGTCGGTTTCTCTTCGTCGGACGGATCGGGATTGCCTGTCCAGGTGAACGTCGTTGCCGATCCATCCGGATCTCTGGAGGCGCTGCCGTCAAGCTGAACCGAGACCGAAGATTGTCCCGGCAGCAAGGTGATGGCCTGATCCGGGCCGACAGCAGCAACCGGCGGCTGATTGGCGGTGGGGAGGACGCCATAAGGGGTAACTACGTAGGTAAAGCTTACACCCGACTTGCGGACAAATTTGACGGAGAAGGTGGCTTTGGCTCCGGCAGCAAACTGACCGCCTGTGGCCTGGTTGCCGAGATCATAGTAGAAGCGGTTATAAGGTGATGAGGTGAGGCCACCCAGCGCTTCGGGCATGCTGACCGTTCCAGTCGGGTTGTTGATGGTAATGACCGCATGGAGGGGAATGAGCAGCGGCCCGGAGGAGGTATTGGTGAGGGTTATGTCCGCAGTACTGGTGATGTTCCGGGTAACCCGGTCGAGGGTGGAACGCTCGTTGGCATAGGTCACACTGACCTGGCTGCTGACATCAATCGGTGTGGGCGCGCTGTAACAATCGGCCCCGAATAATACCATCAAAAATAATGCAACAAGCGAATGGAGTTTTACCATTCCCCCGGAAGAATTACAGAATGATCGCATACGATCCCCCCCATTACCATGAAATATATGTTAATATTAAAAAAGCCGGAATTAGGTAAGGCCTTCATATAAAAGGCATAACCTGCATCCGGCTTTTATCCCTCCCCCAAGCGCAGAGAATCACATGCATGCTCTGTCAGCCACGTTTCGGAATTTATACATCAAATCTACTGAATGAGTTAGTTTGTCACGAGAAGTTCAGCCAGTGTAAATTATCTCGACAGATATCCATGGCGACAACATTGATGTACGCTATTTCTGTCTTCTCCTGTAAAGCAATCCAATCCCAGTCCCTATCCACACTAGAAGAAGGGTGGATGGTTCAGGGACCGCAGGCGCGTTTGCAGTGAGGTTCACATTGTCGATGTATGCCACCTCCCCGGATTGCTGGTTGAGGTCGAACAGGTCAAACAAGGGGAAAATCCACGTGTCCGCAGCACCGGTCGTGAACGTGAGGTGTAATCGATTCCAATCGGCTCCCAGTGGCGATGAGCCAATCACTCCATTATAAACGGTTGAGCTACTGGCGGAATTATCAAAGATCGCAAGTGCAGGCAACCCATAATCAAACGTGTTAGAAGTCCCAAAAAACAGAGTTCCCGCAAGCAGGTCTGAAAAAACCCCTCCCGTCACTGGCTGAATACCGGTGGAAAAATCAAAACTCAGCACATAACCTGACGACGACGCCACACTGATGCCTTGATATAGGGAGGCATAAGCATTCCGGTCGCTCAATTCAGCTGCGCCATTTACCACTGTGACATCCAGAGACGTCCATCCAGTCAAGCTATTGGAAAAATCACCATTGACAATTGGATACGCTTTCAAGTCCGAACTAAGCAGAATAATCGTGGCAAGGATGATTGGAACAGTTGTAAATTTAAACATGATATCCTCTGATAATAATGAATCATTTATTATCGTCTTTTAATGCAAAATCCATGCCAGCTGCTATCTATCAGGTTTTGTTATATATTGTTTTCTGCCAAAACAGCTTGTAAACTATTTCGACATCCTTTTCGCCAGGGATGAACTATCCGTAGAGACCAGGCCGTTTTTGCCGCTTTTCGGATGAATTTCGGTTATCCGTTGCTATTCAGTGTTGCTGCCAGGGCACTCCCACCCATTAATCCGGCATCATCTCCCAGCTCACCTTTTATAATCAATAAATCCGCAGCAATCTGTGGAAAACATCTCTGCCCCAGTTCAATACCAAGTTCAGGCAAGAACAGATCAAAACTGGCTGCAACACCACCTCCGATGATAACTGCTTCCAGATCAAGGGTATTAACCAATGACGCCAAGGCAGTGCCAAGCCAGCGCCCCATGCGCTGAAAAGCCTTCCGAGCGCCGGATTCCCCTTGCCTTGCCAGATTGGCAACTAATGAAGCATCCAGGCAATCTCCCAACTTATCTAACAGTTCCCCCGACAGAAGTTCCCGGGCGGTGCGCACAAGTGCCCCGGCAGACACATAACATTCAAGACAACCACGGTTACCGCACGGGCAAGGAAGACCTTCCGGCTCCACCGTCACATGGCCGAATTCTGCCGCAAAGCCACCTGCCCCGGTCCACAGCCGACCGTCTAGAATCAAACCACTCCCCAGTCCGGTTCCAATGGTAATCACCATAAATGATGAGAAACGTCGGCCTGCGCCAAAGGCCTGTTCACCAAGGGCAATCAAATTTGCATCATTGCCGCAGGCCGACGGATAACCGGTTTCTTCCTTCAGGAAGGCGGCCAGGTTAAAGCCGTCCAAGGGACGCATATTGACAGATGAATGAATGAGACCATCCCTACCAATCAATCCCGGCACGCCTACGCCGATACCTGTGATACACCCATTGCGCATAGCAGCGACTGTGCCCAACTCATTAATACCTGCCAAAAGACGTTTACAAAAACCGGAGCGCCCTTGTATGATACCACTTGTGGTACGGTTGCGATGCACAATAGCCCCTGAAGCGTTGACAAGGGCAAAACGCAGGTTAGTGCCACCGATATCGATGCCGATAGTAAAATATTCCATCCGTTTATTCCAGGTTCCTTATTTACCAGCCTTTATTATTGCAGCGATGCGGTCATAGGATTCCATCAGCCCTTCAGGAATAACCCGCACATCATCGACAACCGACATAAAGTTTGTATCACCGTTCCAGCGCGGCACAATATGTATGTGAAGATGTTCCTCAACCCCGGCTCCAGCCGCTTTCCCAAGATTAATGCCGATGTTAAATCCCTCTGGCCCGGCCACCTCTCGAAGTAGGGCGCATGATCTTCGCACAGCATGCATCAAGTCCAATAATTCATGATCATTCAAATCATTCATCTCTGCAGTATGCTTCAGTGGCGCCACCATAAGGTGTCCACAGGTGTAAGGATAGCGGTTTAACATAATCAGGGAGTATTCACACCTGGCCAGTACCAACCGCTCACGATCATCGTCACTCTCCATAGCATGGCAGAAAATACAACCAGTTTTATGATTTGCATTGGAGATATAGGTCATACGCCAGGGCGCCCAAATTCTTTCCATTGTTATCCCCTCCCTTTCTCTGAGATAGGTGTGTAAGAGCCATTGACAGTCCAACACGTCGGTTTTTCTACCTTAGGATCTGTAAAAAAATAACACGGCCATCTTGCATCTCATCTTCAGGCCATCTTTGACCGAACTTCAATCACCAAATCCTCAACGTAGCTCTGCTACGTCTGCGGTTTGCCTCAATCAGTTCAGCCAAATCTGACCCGAATCTGAGCGC
>JBAYZR010000038.1:0-16657 GCA_041672425.1 Pedobacter sp.
CCGTGCGCCAGCCAGGGCGTAATTGGCCTCGGTGTCCACAAGGTTGACCCGTGTCTGATTCAGGGCAGTCTGGGCATCAAGAAGCTCAACCATTGTGGCAAGCGAGTTTTCAAAGCGCCTGCTCAGCAGGCGTACGGTTTCCTCGGCATCCAACAGAGCATGCCGGGCCACTTCCAGCCGCTTGCCCATCTCCTCGCGACGCAGGAAACTCTCCTGTACCTGGAATTTGATATCCTTGGTTTTGCCCTCCAGCGCCTGAGCGGCAGCGGAGCATTCAGCCATTGCGCGATCACGCTCGTGATCGGTACTAAAGCCGTCGAATATGTGCCACTTGAGGCTGACCCCTGCCATCCATGCATCATTATCAGACCCGAAGGGAATATCCTTGGCGTTGATCTGGTAGGATGCAAATGCATCGACCGCAGGGAGATAGCCGCTTCGGGCCAGTTTGAGTGACGCACCGGCCTTTTCCAGCTCGACACGGGATTGACGCAGATCGCTCCTGTTCTCCAGCGCCGACTTGGCCAGTTCATCGGGCTGGGCAGGTCTGGGAAGGCGCGTCAATGGTTCGGCAATATCAGCTTTTTCGCCATCCTTGAGGCCAACGGTGATGGCCAGTTGCATCTTTGCCAAAATCTGATCATTAAGGGCTGTGATAAGCTGCTGTTCGGCGGATGACAGGTGAGTCCTCGCCCGGAGTTCATCCGAACGCAGACCGGTTCCAGCCTTGCTCCGCACGTTTGCGAGACGCCTGTGCTCCTCTGCTTCGGTCACGGCTTTTTCCGCCGCCTTGAGTTGAGCCTCGGATCGTTGGACATCCAGGTAGAGTCGTAACACCAGAAAGGCAATATCCTGTTTGACGGCATCGACACTTAGCTGCTCTTTTTCGAAATCTTTTACGGCGATATCCCGGGCCGGGCTCAGCGAAGGAGCATAGAGCGTCTGCTGTAGTGTCAGGGCGGTCTTGAAGTCATGCCAGGCGCCGGGATGGTTGAGGTTGTTGATTGCAAAATCATTCTGGGTAAAGCGTCCTTCGTCGAGCTTCATCATGAAGGTTTGGGTAGGCGCATTGGAAGCGGCAAAGGTCTCTTCGAATAGCAGGTGCGGATAATAGCGTGAACTTGTGATGCCTATCCCCTGTTGAGCTGCCTTGGCACGGAATCCGGTCGCCTTGATAAGGTTGTTATTCTCCAGGGCCATGCTTATGGCTTCTTTCAGGGTCAAGCGCTGGACTGATGGAGCTGCTATCGCAAAACCGGCAGACAAAAAAAACATCGCGAATATTCCGAAGGCACGTTTCACGTAGCTACTCCTGATAAATTTATTAATATATGGAAAACAATATATATTATCTTTGACAAAAGTCAAGGGTAACTGCGTACATTATAGTGCCTGTCAAACAGTACAATGTGAACAGCGAAAGCAAGCAGGACAAAAAAATGCGTCGGAACATAAACTGATTTCCGACGCATGGATTGTTCGTGAGACAACCTACTTAGTACTATTGTACCATGGTGAACTCAGCCCTTCGGTTTTTTGCCCAGGCAGCTTCGTCATGGCCCTGAACAGCGGGCTTCTCTTTGCCATAGCTGATAACGGAAAGACGGTCAGCCTTCACGCCCAGGGTGAGAAGATACTGTAGAGCAGATTTGGCGCGACGCTCGCCCAATGCCAGGTTGTACTCGGCTGAGCCGCGCTCGTCGCAATGACCTTCGATCTTGACCTTGCCAACTGTCTTGGTTTTCAGCAGGATCTCAGCGTTCCTGGAGAGTACGTCGCGGGCATCCTGACGCAGATCTGATTTATCAAAATCAAAATAGGCGGTTTCAAAGGCTGCTTCGGCGACCGAATCATTGGCGTACTGTGCCCTCATCTCCTTTTGCTGCTCAACTACTGGCTGCTCAACTACTGGTTGTTCAACCGGTTTGGCTGCTTCAACCGGTTTGGCTGCTTCAACCGGCTTGGGCGCCTCAACCTTGATCGGCTCGGACGTGGCCACAATCGGCTCTTCGGTTTTGACTACCTCTTTTTTTGCACAACCACCGGCTACCATAGCCGTCATGCTGAGCGCTGCCAACAGTGTTATCATTCCTCGTTTCATCGTAATCTCCTTTTCGGGAATTTTTATGCGGCGTATTGCCTGAATGTTTCTTGAAGCGCTCAAATTATACATCCCATAGGAGATAATGCAATTGCTAATTGAAAATTGCACCATCAGGATGGCCAATGTCATCATTTAAAAGAAAACAATCGGAAAAGTTCTCGTGAAATCCTTTGAGTTCCGATAGCAGATCGAATACGGTCTCAATGTCTCGTGGGGACTTGACAGGAACGATGTGCTCTGTTATGTAAAGTAAACAATGGGCGCTTAGCTCAGCGGGAGAGCACTGCCTTCACACGGCAGGGGTCACTGGTTCAAACCCAGTAGCGCCCACCATAAATAACAAAGGGTTAGCGAATTATGCTGACCCTTTTTTATTGTGCGCCAGGCATGGCGCGTGGCGCACAATAAAAAAAACAGGCTGGAATCTCTCGATCCCGACCCTGTTTGCTGGCCCTGAAGTTGACCATTGTCAGAATAGATCCAGATTCTCCAGTTTTTTGAAGGGCTTATTGCCGAAGTTCTTACGTTCCTGATTAGCCGCTATCACTTCTGTAGGTTTTTCTTTCTTTTGTGGTTCACAGGTTTCATCACATACCCGCTCCACCTCCTGCTCCTCGTCCATACCATTGCACTTGAAAAAATAGCGGTCGTATAACCGATGATGAGCGGTCCAACGTGAGGTGCTGGCGCTCTCCTTGGCGATATGGGCGCGGATGCCGTTGATCTTCGAATCCATGTCATCCAGATAGTTAAGGATAGTCGCCTCAATGGTCTTGGGGCGCTTTGGCGAACCGTATTCGTACTGGCCGTGATGGGACAGTAGCATGTGTTTCAGCAGTATAGCCAGTTCACGCGGAAAACCATCCACCTGACGAATTTTTTCCTCTACCAGTTCGACGCCGATGGTTATGTGACCCAGCAGCTTACCGGCATCGGTGTAGTCGAAGGCGCGTTCAAAGCTCATCTCATGAATCTTGCCCACGTCGTGCAGCAAAGCGCCTACAACCAGCAGCTCTTCGTTGACCCCGCCATAGAGCGGCACAATAGTCTTGACCAGCTTAACCAGCGCCAAGGAATGTTCCAGCAGCCCCCCCAGGTAGACGTGGTGCATGCCTTTGGCGGCCGGAGCCATGCAGTATAGACCCATAAATGTCTCATCAGCCAGAAATGTCTCCATCAATCCACTCAGGTACGGGTTGGTAAGGGCAGCGACCACCTCATGCAACTCTTGTTGCATCTCGGCGCTGGCGCGGGGTGATTCGGGCAGAAAATCGGCCAGATTGACCTGATCCTCGGATATCTTGCTGATCTCGGCCACCACGACCTGCATCTTGTTCATGTAGACCGAAGCCTTGCCGCGCACCTGAACGAAATCGTTCTTCTCGAAGTGCTTGTCCAACACATCTACGTTGTCCCAGACCTTGGCATCCACATCGCCGCTCTTGTCCATGAAGCGCAGGTTCATATAGGGCTTGCCGTTCTTGGCCATTGCCATGATCTTGTCTTTGACCAGAAAAACCGCGTTGACCGAATCGCGGTCCTTGATATCGGATACAAACTGTTTTGCCACGTGAGGCTCCTTTGAAAACCAATATTCACAAATCAAATCTTAAAAATGAATCTTCTTGAACTATGCAGATCCCAATCGCGCTGCAATCGTATCAGCGATCTTGATGCCATCAATGGCCGAGCTCATGATACCGCCGGCATAACCGGCGCCCTCGCCGGTCGGGTAAAGACCTTGCAACCCTGTAGATTCGTACTGCCCGCCACGCAGAATCCGTACCGGGGCCGAGGTACGAGATTCGATCCCGACCAGGGTCGCCTCGGCAGACACGAAACCCCGCAACCGGCGGCCGAAATCGGCGATCCCTTCACGGAGTGTCGAGCTGATGAATGACGGCAAAACAGTGTTCAGGTCTGTCTCGATGATACCGGGACGATAGGTGGTGCTTGCCGCACCCTTTCCGGGCAGGCTCATAAATGCCAGCAGATTCTGTGCCGGGGCGCGGTAGTCCCCTCCACCGGCAATGAACGCCTGGCGCTCCCAGTGCCGTTGAAATCTGACACCAGCCAGCGGGTCGTTCCCTCCGAAGTCCTCGACTGCTACGTTTACCACCAGGGCGCTGTTGGCAAAAGGTGAGTTGCGCATCTGTCCGCTCATACCGTTGGTGACAACGCCTCCCTCCTCGGATGAGCCTGCGATAACCACTCCTCCGGGGCACATGCAGAATGAGTAGGCGCTCCGGCCAGTGCTTTGATTGTTCCAGGCTACGGCATAGTCAGCTGCCGTAAGGTTCGGATGACGCGGAGCGCCATACTGGATCTGATCGATCAGCCACTGAGGGTGTTCCACCCGCAACCCCATGGCGAACGCTTTGCGCTCCAGCGGCACACCGCGTTGCTCCAGCAGTTCGTAGGTATCCCGGGCGCTGTGGCCGGTGGCCAGGATCAACAGATCGCAGGGTAGTTCTTCCTTGTCGTTGACAACAACGCCAGAGATTCTGTTGTTCCGTATCTCAAGGTCACTCAGACGGCTTCCAAAATGGATCTGAAACCCTTTTTCCAGCAGATGGCATCGGATGGAGCTGACTACCTGCCTCAGTCGGTCAGTGCCGATATGCGGCTTGGCAAGATAACGGATATCGGGTGGTGCGCCAAAGTCGGTCAGCCGTTCCAGCACCCATGGTACCAACGCGTCCTTGGAGCGGCAGGTCAGTTTGCCGTCGGAAAAGGTTCCAGCCCCTCCCTCGCCAAACTGGACGTTGCTTTCCGGGGCAAGGATGCCATCCTTCCAGAATCGTTGCACATCCAGGCTACGTTGCTCTACCGGCTGTCCCCGCTCGATTATCGTAGCAGTCAGACCGTATTCGGCAAGCCGCAGGGCTGTGAACAGACCGGCCGGGCCGCTGCCGACAATAACTATCCTTGCCTTTGACCGGACAGGTACAAACACAACCGGCGGCGGTTCCTCCTGCCATTCCAGGCACGGATAGGCAGCAATCCGGGCGCAAAGCTCCTTCACATCATTGACCATAAAGGAGACCGTATAGATCAACTTGACTCGTGGTTTGCGGCGGGCATCAATGCCCTTGCGGATAATCTGGAAATCCCGCAGGTCGGCAACAGACAGACCAATCTCAGCGGCTACCAGTGAGGGCAGAACATCTTCTTCGTCACAAGTGGTGAGAGTGAGATTACGGTAGATAAATGACATTCCGGATCAGGTTCGCTGAAACGCTTTCCGCGCCAGGAACGGTTCAACGTCCACCGGATGGGTGGATTTTGGGATATGCAACTTGGCGCCCATCTCGGGGGCATCGTGCTCGTGGGGAGATGCTTGAAACATCAAGGTTAACAGGACTATCACAGGTGGATTGTCTCCTGCCGGACGTTCTCCATGCAAATGGAGATTTCGTCTATGCGGTGCATAAACTGGCCGGGAATTCGAGGCGAAATACCGTCCCCTCAGGCGAAGTCCTTTCCACCATGATGTTACCATCGTAGATACGCGCAATATGTTGTACTACGGGCAACCCCAAGCCGGTCCCGCGTATTTTGGTGGTAAAAAATGGGTCGAAGATGTTCGGCAGATCATCAACCGTTATCCCTTTGCCGCTATCCCCCACCATGACCATCACCCTGCCGTTTTCGGCCGTGATCTCAATCTCCAGACGCCCACCATTCGGCATCTCGTCCAGTGCATTCAGGAACAAGTTGGTGAAGATCTGTTCCAGCTCACCCGGATCAGCCTTAATGGGTGGCGGCACTCCGTGGTAATTCCGTTCCACCTTGATTTTACCAGTCTCTATCTGTGGCAGAAAAACATCCAGTGCACTATCGATCACTTGGTCAATCTGCACATTATCGGAGATGGTGCGGGTGCGCCGCGAAGCGTCCAGCAGCTTGCGTACGATAGAGTCGATCCGGTCGATCTCCTTAAGGATTTTGCCCAGATAGTCCAACTGTTCGGGATCAAGCGTGTTTTGACCCATGAGCTGAATAAAAAGGGAGATGGAGTTGAGTGGATTACGAATCTCGTGGGCCATGCCGGCCGAGAGGTAGCCCAGAGTCGCCAGCTTTTCCGACTGGGCAATCTCAGACTGGGCCTTTTGGAGCGCTTCAGTCTTCTCGCGAACCCTTTTTTGCAGTTCCTGGTTCCATTTTTCAATTTCCTGTAGGAGCCGTTCGTGTTCTTTTTGGAGCGCCTTGTTGTGAAGTTCTATCTCGCGTATGCGCAGTACGTTCTCAAGGCGTTCTGATAGATCGCGGCTGTTAAAGGGCTTGAGAAGATACTCTGAAGCGCCGTTTTTCATCAACTCCACAGCGACTTCCTCGCTGCCCTTGCCTGTGAACATCACCACATAAGTGGCCGGGAAGCGAGACCTGATCTCCCGCAGTGCGCTCAATCCGTCCATCTCAGGCATCATGTAGTCCAGCAATGCCAGTTCCGGGGCCTGGACGGCAATGATCTCCATTCCGTCGCGCGCAGTTGATGCCGTAAAAACCTGATACCCATTCATTGAAAGAATCAGTGAGGTCACGTCAAGGATGTTACTGTCGTCATCAATGATAACGACCTTTGCCTTGATATCGGTTGGAGTACTAACGCGCATAGTGAAACACGCAACGTGGGTAGGAGGCAAACATGCTTAGTGCGCGGCAGACAAACGGATGGTGAGGACAGGGCAGGAAGCGCTGCGGACGACACGTTCTGCGGTACTTCCAAAAAGCAGGTGGTCCAGGCCGGTACGGCCATGGGTACCCAACACAATCAGGGATGCGCCGGTTTCTTCAGATTTCCTGATAATTTCTTCGTAAGGAATGCCAGTTACAATGGCGGTCTTGTAAGCGCCGAAATCAGCCAATCGGGCTTGGCAGAACTTATCCATCATCTTGACGGCGCCCTCCTCAATCTCTTTTTCCAGCTGTTCAAAAGAGATGTGGGGAACATAAAATCCGCGCAGGTCAACCGGTTCATTGATGACGTGCATGACCGTCAGTTCAGCGTTAAACTGCTTTGCCAACGTCAGGGCATAATCAAAGGCGAAATCTGAATTTTCCGAGAAATCAATGGCAGTCAATATCCTGTCGAACGGCTTCATCTCACATCTCCTCATGCATGTCAAATATTAGCAAGTTAAACGTTTTTTTCAGGAATTGTTTCGTGAACGCACTTATCCTTGCGTTGATCAGTATCAGGTTTCCCGAAAGATCTTATTGATAATTTTATTCAGTTCATCCACCTTGACCGGCTTGTTGATATATTCAAAAGCGCCCAAACTCATTGCTTCAAGATATGATTCAACCTCTCCGTAAGCAGTGATCATGATTACGTTGCTGGATGGATGGCAGCGGTTTAATTCCCGCAGGAACGCAAGACCATTCATCTCCGGCATATTGATATCAGTGATGATCAGATCCACATCCTTGCCTCGCAGATAGTTGAGCGCTTCGTAACCATTGCCAGCCGACGCAACCTCATACCCCTCATGGGCAAGTAACTTGGAAAGGGCGATACAGGCATTTTCCTCATCGTCGACCACCAGTATGCGCTTCTGTTGTTTTGACACTGGATGCTCCTGTCTTCAAATCAATGATACTTATTTTAGCACGGAGCCTATGGCTGTCAAGGTACAGGGGATGCTTTCGCCGCGTTTTTACTGGAAGCCACTTTTTGACGGAGCTTTATGGCCGACAGGATCAGGTTGGCAATGATCGAAACAAAATAGATCTCGTCCTCCGGAAAACTCCGCATGGAGGTGGTCTGTAGATTGATAACCCCGTACACATCCTTCTTATCGGTGATTGGGAAGGAGAGCATGGAGTTATATTTCTCCTCGTTCAACTCGGTGAAAACCTTATAGCGCGGATCCTGGGAGGCCTTGCTGAGATTCAGGGGCTGCATCTCCCTGGCCACGGTCCCGGTGATCCCCTCGCCAATCTTCAGACGGATCTGCCCGATCTTCTCTTTTTCGAAACCATAGGTGGCCTTTAGAACCAGCTCCTCGCCCTCCAGCAGATATATGTTGCAAACGCTGGCGTTGAGCTGTTTGGCCAGCTTGCCGGCCACTGACTGGAGAACATCAGAGAGTTCAAAATCGGAAGAGACCAGCATACTAATCTCTTCCAGGGAGATGATCTCCATATGCTCACGATTTGCCCGCTGCATGGTCAACACCATCTTCCCCTTTTCGCTTTCCATATAGGGGGTGAAGTTGGCCTTGTGGTAGAACGGGTTGACAGTCTTGACCTTCTCCGTAACCGTGCGGTAATCGGAAAAACCGCAAGAGCAGGTCATCTTCACCCGATAGTTGTCGATGCGTTGGCTGCTCATGACTTTACCACACTTACGGCAACGTGCTGCTATCGGCATACTGCTCTCCTTACCACGGTCATCAACCACGTATAACTATTGTTTAATTCCATCCGCGTCAAGCACGATATAGGCTGGCTTGCCGACAGGGCCGAAAGAGCTGAGTGGCTTGCCATTCAACTCAGCCTCTACTCCTCCGGCATTTGATACATCCAGAGTAATATTCTTCTCGGCTTTCCACTCAAAGACATCACCGGCTACAAGATCATAATTCTGGGGCGTTGCCCCATCAATAGTTACGTCAAGCGTTCCGGTTTGAGTGACTTTCATCCTGACGACAAAACCTCTGGGAGGATCGTACAGCTGCTTTTGGGTGCTGTTGCGTTCAGAAGGAGACGGCTCTTTATTGACAATTTCTGCCGGAGTGATGAGCGGTTCAGATTTTTGTGCAGGAGGCGCCTGACGGGCACTCGAACGGGATGGCATAACCGGGGTAGCCTGAGTAACTATAGCTGGTTTAGGAACGGCCTGTTGAGTCGGTGGGGTTGTGGGGCGATTGATGATGGCAGCAGTTATGATCAGCAGCAACAACAAACATACAGGCAATGCGAGCTTCTGCCATGAGAAACGCCTGCGAACCGTGCCACGATTTTCCTCAGCGGATTGCTCCGCTCCACACGTGCTGACCGGGGCAGACATTTTCTCGTAGATGCGCATTATATCGTCAGGATTAAGTCCCAAATAACTGGCGTAAATCCGCAAAAACCCTTTAAGGTAGGCTATACTGGCAAATTCCTTAGCCTGATCCTCTTCCAGGGCCTTGAGGTAATTCAAGCCGACCTTGGTTGCCTCAGCCGCTTCCTCAAGCGAGATGCCGTGATATTCCCGGCAGCGCTTGAGAATGGCCCCTGGCGAACTCGCTGAAGATTCGATACTATTCGTGCTTATCTCGGACAAAAAAATCCTCGCTTATTTGAGCAGTTCCAGATATCCCATGGATAATCGACCCAGATCAGATCCAGGCATGATGCGGAGTACCTCTTTAAAGCTGGTTTTGGCGGCATCAGGATTATTCAGTTTGAGTTGAGCCAGAGCAAGATAATAATAGGCGGCAGCATAGTCATTGTAAATCTCCAGGGCCTTGCGGTATTCCACAATAGCCTGTTCGGTCTTATCCATGGCAAACCAGACCCGACCGAGGGAAAGATGAATGATCGGATTGCGGGGATTGGCGGTCGCCACTGCACGCAACTCCTCCAGCGCCTTGGGATAATTGCCTTTGCCCAGATATGCCAGCCCCAGATTAATGGCTGCACTATCACCATTATCGTAGAAAAGGTCGTCCTTGACGAGCTTGAACTGCTGAATGGCATTGTCCCAGCGCTTTAGCTCCAGATAGGCCACTCCCAGATCATTACGAGCCGCGGAGTAGGACGGCTTTAGTATCAGTGCCCTCTGGAGCCTCTGTTCGGCTAAATCAGGGCGTTTTTTCCCAATGTAGGCCAACCCGAGATTGTACAGCACCTCCGGGTTGTCGGGGTCAAGCTTCTCAGCCTCGGTCAGCGCCACCAAAGCAGCGGTGTAATTTTGCTCACCAAGATAGGAAAGTCCCATCTGATAATGATAGGCAGCCGGATAATTCTTGCCCTGCTGCTGGTCGCTTGATGTGGCACAACCGTTCACGACCAAGGCCAGAAGCATTAGAAGGATGATGTAAAACAGACGCTCTGTCATGAATAACCCATCCGGTGTAAATATATAGCAACGCTGGTGAACGCTAACAAATCCATCTGTTAATGTCAACAAACCTCACCCGCCTGATAAAGTGCCCGGATCTGATTTGAACCGCGCTGGCATCAAAACAGGGCTACAGTGACGCAATGTCCCGGAAGTTGGTCAGTGCCTTAAAACTCTTGTAGCGGGTCTCAATCTCCCGATATTCCAAGCGTTTCATACGGTCGAGACTGAAATCCTCCACATTGAAGGATGCCATCACCGAGCCGAAGACTATTGCCTGACGAATACCATCTTCGCTCAGATCGCCGGTGTTGGCCAAATAACCCATAAAACCGCCGGCAAAGGTGTCACCCGCGCCGGTGGGATCGAAGACCTCCTCCAGCGGGTAAGCCGGAGCAGCAAAGACCGTATCGGCAGTGAACATCAATACGCCATATTCGCCCCGTTTGACCACCAGCCGCTTGCATCCCAGAGCGATGATCTGGCGAGCAGCCTTGACCAGATTGGCCTCGCCGGTAAATTGACGGGCCTCACCTTCATTGATAACAACGATATCCACCTTCTGCAAAACCCTTCTGAGCTCTTCCGGTTTGGATTCAATCCAGAAGTTCATGGTATCGCAGGCCACCAGTTTCGGCTGACGCACCTGCTCCAGCACCTCCATCTGCAGGTCCGGGTCGATATTGGCCAGAAAGAGATACTCGGCATCACGGTAGGATTCCGGCAGATCGGGGCGAAATTCCATCAGCACGTTCAACTGCGTATCCAGGGTCTGGGCTTCATTCAGGTCATAGCCGTAACGACCGCTCCAGTGGAAGGTTTTGCCGGGAATGCGCTGCAACCCGGCAGTATCGATATCGCGGGAGCGGAGGAACTGAACATGCTCCTCGGGGAAATCCTCACCTACCACTGCCACCAGCGAGACATCGGTAAAAAAACTGGCAGAGGTTGAAAAATAGGTGGCAGAACCACCCAGAACATTTTCTCCCCTTCCAAAAGGGGTTTCGACCGTATCAAAGGCCACGGTACCTACAACTACTATACCCATCTGTTATATCTCCTGTCTTAGAGGTATTTTCCGACAATCAGGTCCAGCTTCTGCCTTGTCTCGTGGGGAATAACCGATCTATCGGTAATCACGGCATATTGCAGGGCACTGCCACAGATGCAGCTTCTTTCCAGGCTGATATCGGCAACTGCCTGGCGAATTATATTCTTGGCCATTGCCACGTTCTGATGGATGATCTGGATAATCGCATCCACCGTCACATCCTCGTGGGAGTCGTGCCAGCAATCATAGTCGGTTGAAAGGGCAATGATTCCATAGCAGATTTCCGCCTCACGAGCCAGTTTGGCCTCGGTCAGGTTGGTCATGCCGATTACCGATGCTTCTTGTCCGCGGTACATTAGTGACTCGGAACGTGTCGAAAAGGCCGGACCCTCCATACAGATATAGGCGCCGCCCTTGTGCACTATGGCTCCAACCTTACGGGCTGCCTCGAAAAGTGTGGCCGACAGAAGATTGCACACTGGATCAGCAAAGCCGACATGGGCTACAATGCCATCGCCGAAGAAGGTGTCCCTGCGCAAACCTTTGGTACGGTCGATAAACTGGTCAGGAATCACGATATGGCCTGGGGCAATGATTTCCTTGAGACTTCCCACGGCGGAAACGGATATGATCTGCTCCACGCCGAGCTTCTTCATGCCAAATATATTGGCACGATAGTTCACCTCGGAAGGTAAAAAACGGTGCCCGCGCCCATGTCGAGGCAGAAAAACCATCCGCACCCCGTTTAGCACACCAGTAACGTATTCGTCTGACGGATCACCAAAGGGGGTCTCCACGCGGACCCGCTTGACATCTTCCAAGCCTTCCATTTCATAGAGCCCGCTGCCTCCAATGACGCCAACTGCCATAGCACTCATATTCTCGTTTTCCTTTCGTAGACATGAAACAGTACGGTACTAAAAAATGTCGTTAACTTTACGGGTTTTAGGTATAAAGTTCAATAGTTATTTTCCCACAACAGCCCGTGCCATGCGGCTTTCAAAACCATTTATCTTCCATGTCGCCAACCGGGTGTGCGACAAATTTATGGTGCCAACATCAGGCCGCTGCACGATGTTCCCGGAAGTCCTCCCAACGATTGCTCAGCAGGCTGCATCGAAGGGCGATAATATTATTGGCTCCGCTGATTGTCCAGTGCATGCCTGATTGTTTCAACCTTTGAGCGACTACTGTGCGGCATCCTGCCTCCATTACACCCGAACCAACAAACAACCCTCGTTTTTTGAAATCGGCATACCTCATTCGTTCCTTGTTTTTTTGTGACTACTCAGGTAACACTAAATTTCATAACACATTGATTTAATTAAAATAATAAATGATGTGAATCGGGTAGGAGGCGGAATTGAGACGGTACGGGATTGAGGTCTCTTACCAACTTCATAACCCACAATATTTTTTTGGTTTGGGCGTCAGAAAGCGTGTCGATAAAATCTTCAACAGGCGAAACACCAGTGACCTTTTAAACTGCAACCTCAAGCCTGAACCCATCGTAGTGCAATCTGGGGGCTTTGTTTTTGCCGTGTTTTTCCATTTCAATCAGATCCATATCCAGAAGTATTTTTACATCTTCAGATATGTTCTTCATGTCGCGGTGCGTGATTGCAGCCAGCTCTTTGATAGATTCAGGCTGCTTTTCACGAATGACTTTAAGCAGGGCAAAACGTTGTGGGGTCATGGCCTTGCGGAACGCTTCAAAGCTAGTGAAGCTGTATTGCGGCTCTTCCGGCTTGACTTTTTCCCCTTTGATTGCTGCGTCGCAGATTGCAGCAAAATCATCCATTGTTTGTTCATGTGATTTGATTGTGATGGTCTTAAAGGTTGCTTTCATCGTCGTCTCCTTCGAGGTAGCGGCTAACATCGACATTGAAGTCTGTTACAAGCTGCGCCATGCTGATAAAGGCATATTGTTTTTCAACGCCTGCGAAATGCCGATGGTCGCCTTTGCCGCGTTCGTTGTCGTATCCCCGATTACCCTGACACCATTTATAATGTAGACGGCTGAGTA
Organism: Pedobacter sp.; assembly: GCA_041672425.1. Classification (GTDB taxonomy): domain Bacteria; phylum Desulfobacterota; class Desulfuromonadia; order Geobacterales; family Pseudopelobacteraceae; genus JACPFJ01. The sequence continues at coordinate 13,235 of JBAYZR010000038.1, forward strand.
TTTTAGCCCGTGCGGGGTGTATTTGGTTACGGGCACGATCCAGGCTTTCAACTCTGTTATGTGGCCGTCTTCATTTCGCTCTTTCCGATGTACAATTAACTTTGCTTTCATAGTTGGCATGTTAAACTGATTGTTTCAAGGTGTCAACGCTTTGAATGGTGTAAAAAACCAATTGAAGTCAAAGGCAACCTTTGGCTCTTCCAATTATCTGTGTCAACCTTCCGGTGTCAGGGCTACACATCTGACAAAATCATTAAAATTGGCAAAATGTGAAATGTGTAGCCCTGACACTGTTGTTACTCCTTAAATGCAGGAAGAGGCTATTTTCTTGAATATTCTCTCAAAAACAGCCTCTTCCTTTTCTGCTTCCGTGTCTCAAGCTCGCTAAGCCACTCGTACCTCAAGATGCTTGCCTAACGCCATGGCAATGTTGCGTAGCGTTGAAAGTCGAATATCGTCGGCGTGATTTTCTATTCGTGAGATTGCTGACTTTCTGGTGTGAATACGAATTGCCAGCTCTTCTTGGGTTATGCCTGCTTGCTCTCGTGCTTGCCGAAGCATAGCGCCAATTTTGAACTCTTCATATCCAGCGTCAAAAGATTCGGCAAATTCTACAGACTGTTTTTTACGTTTTTCAACATACCGTTCGAGATCATCCATTGTTAATTACCTCCCTGTCTTGATGCTCGCGCTTTCTGGCTTCCGCCAGTTCAATTTCGCGTCGAGGAGTCTTTTGTGTCTTTTTCTGAAAACCGTTGGTAAGAATAATAAGGCGGTCGCCTTCAATAAAACCGAGTAGTCGAAATATATTGCCGCCCGTTTGCACTCTAACTTCCCATATATCGTCGGTATTCACCAATTTTGTGAAATATTGAGACGGTACGGGATTGAGGTCTCTTACCAACTTCATAACCCACAATATTTTTTTGGTTTGGGCATCGGAAAGCGTGTCGAGGAACTCTTCAACAGGCGAAACACCAGTGGTCGTTTTGAAAAAGTCTATCCGTCTCATATTGCCAATGTTAACATATTAGTGAACCTAGTCAAGATATTTGACCGGTCGGCGGCGGCTTGTTTTCCCGCTGACCGGTGCTGCCGTTGGTTGAATATTCGATGTTCTCGCCGTTGGTTTACTGGTTTGTCAAATGCGTAGGTCTCACCCTCGAAGGCTCTTCTTGGTAAATACGGGAAGTGTCCCTAATTTTTCCGAAGGCTCTTCTTGGTAAATACGGGAAGTGTCCCTAATTTTTCCTAATTTTTCCTTGGTAAATACGGGAAGTGTCCCTAATTTTTCCATCGTGGTATAGCCAAATATGGAGATCAATATTCTTTAAATTTTTAGAGGTTCTTTTGCTAAATCTGTACTTTTTCAGGTTCACAGACACTCTGCCTTGTATTGAAATGTTTCCTACCAATAATTCACATAGATTTTGATCATTAATCTGAAAATTGTGTGATACCCACACCAGAACATTTGGAACTAGCCGATGAGAATTTACGCTGTCGAATTGTTCGACTGCATTGGCAATGTTTTTTGTAAAACTATTATGAACGGTCGCGTGAAGAAGCCCTCTTTCTGTTGTTTTAGTTAAAATCGATTTTACTTCGCAGAAAAAAAATTTGCCGGAAAGGGAACTGACCTTGAAGTCAGGGGTTTTCTGGTGTCTTGTAGAGTCCTCACCCGGAAATCGTTCTGGTTCAAGTCCACACTTTCTTAAGTAGGCCTCGACAAGTCTCTCATCGATTTTTGATATGTGGTCTGTTCTCATTATTTTTAGGACAACTCCTTAATCACCGGTTAGAGCCGGATTGGTATATGTAGAAATAAGTTTATAGATGAAAAAATCAGTTTCTACATCTGTAAAGCTTCAAAGTTTCTATTATTATAAACTACCGTTCTGTTTGCTGATTATCATTATTTCTACATGTAGAAACCTATCTGAATTTACTCTTTTTGCGCAGTTTCTATACAAATCAGGGGCATCGCCGTACTGCTCCACCAATCTCTTTGTCCCTTTTTGCCCCGGTTTCAAATTCACCCGTGTCTTCATTAAAACCCCGGTGTTTTTGCATATTTATTGTAATTTTCTAGCATAGCTGCAGGGAATTAGAAACTGATATATTAAGAACAACGCTGCATCCTGGCTGCAAATACGAATTAACCCTTGGTCAGCTTCCCGCTTGCATCTCCACTTGCTGACGTGTAGAATTCACCACCATTTCCGTCCCCTGTTCGTCCAATAAGGATCATCATGTCACCCCTATACATCATCGGTACCGGCCCCGGCGCAATCATGCACCTGACCGCCGCAGCACGGCAAGCGCTCGCTGAATCGACCGTTATCATTGGTTTTAGCAGCTATATCGAGTTAATCAGGCCGCTCCTCACAGGCAAGGAAATCGTTTCAACCGGTATGATGCAAGAGGTGGAACGCTGCCGCGAGGCGATCCGCAGGGCAGAGGGAGGTGAGGCAGTAGCCCTGGTATCAGGGGGAGATTCCGGTATCTACGGCATGGCCGGACTGGTACTGGAGCTGCTGGAAAATGACTCTAATGCGGACAATAATGCACAAACCCTTGATATCCGCGTTATTCCCGGCATATCAGCCATCCAGGCTGCCGCCTCTGTGCTGGGCGCTCCGTTAATGCACGATTTTGCCGCTATCTCCCTCTCCGACCTGCTCACCCCGTGGGAGTTAATCAAAAACAGGCTTGAGGCTGTTGCACGGGCGGATTTTGTGGTCGTCATCTTTAATCCTCGCAGCAAAACCAGGATTACCCAGATCCAGGAAGCGCAACGCATCATCCTGGCCGCACGCCCCCCGCAAACCCCGGTCGGCATTGTCCGTAACGCCTGCCGCGAGGGTGAAGATGTCATTGTCACCACCCTGGGTGATCTGCTTACACACGAGATCGACATGTCCACCATCATCATCATAGGCAATTCCGGCAGCTTTGTGGACCGCCAGGGATGGATAGTCACCCCTCGCGGTTACGCCGACAAAATGGGGGCCGAGGTTACCACTAATCAAGTACTTGAAGGACCGCTTCCCCATGCAGGCGCCGTCATGTTCTGCGGCACTGCTTCGGATGTGGGGAAGTCGGTGATCACCGCCGGTTTCTGCCGCTACCTTGTCAAGCGTGGAATCATGGTAGCGCCATTCAAGTCTCAAAACATGTCACTCAATTCCTTTGTCACACCGGAAGGGGGAGAGATCGGCCGCGCCCAGGCCACACAGGCCCAGGCGTGTAACATCAACCCTCACACCGACATGAACCCGATACTACTCAAACCCAACTCCGATACCGGCAGCCAGATAATTGTCCAAGGCAGACCTGTAGGCAACATGAATGTGGCTGAATACGATCTCTACAAACCGCTGATTTTTAATCAGGTTAGAGAAAGCTTCGAGCGTCTTAGGG
>JBAYZR010000039.1:0-16532 GCA_041672425.1 Pedobacter sp.
CACTGCCGGTTCACCCCTGACAGATATCGAACCATTACCCATATATAAAATTCCATGCCAATAGGCCGGGCTTCTTGAACATTGGATTGAGCCGACCTTGCAGGTCGGGTCAATCCATATGGGTTATATCTGTCCTTTACCCGTATCTCTTTTTAGCACCGGAGATATGGGACGCAGGGGGTGGGTGTCCCAGGAGTGTGACCATAACCTTCCAGATTTCGGTTATGTCGTCCAGTCTTTGCAAACCGTGCCAGAGTACTTGCGTACCTGGCTCACCGTCACCCTTTCTGCCCAGAAAGCCACCGAGTACAGCTACCATTCGGATGGCTTCCCGCAAGGTAGGGGGATTTTCAGCTGGAGTTGGGTTTTTGGTGACAAAGGTTACCAGCGCTTTCCACTGTGCCTCTTCAAAGTATACTGAACATGGGACATCAGGAGTTTCCCTGCCAAGTTTCGTGAGGTGATGAATACGCCATGCTACGACCAGGTCAATGGCCAGACATGCTTCAAGGCGGCTCGCGCTGCCCAGTTGCCTGTTTTCTATCAGGCAGCCACTTTTGAGAGTGCGGTGGAATACTTCGATGGTCCACCGCTGGGTGTACCAAGTAAGCCGCTCGCAAGCCTCTTCAAAACTGTCGGTAGGCGCCGTGGTAAGCAATACCCATTTAAGCGGCTCAACACCTTCAGGAGCTTGTTGCTCTTCGGCGACAACCGCCCAGATGGACAAAGGCGCTGTACTGGCAATTAGTTTGGGTTTAGCCAGCGTAACCTTGCTGTAGCGAATTGAAAGCCGGGCTGTGCGGGCCGGGCGATTTCCTCTTCTGGGAACGACAATCTCCTGAATGCCAGCTTCAGGACAACGGCTCAGATGTTCGAGCAGTTGCCCCTGTTCCTTTGCCAGCTTTCGGTCATGTCGGGCGCGTACCAGCAAAAACGGAGCTTTCGGTGTCTTGTCTGCAAGTGCGAACAATTCATAGATATCGGCTTCACGGTCTCCTACGCTGACTATGGTTGTGCCGGGACATGATGCTGCGGTTTTGGTGGCAGCCTGGAAACTTTTAAGCCATTTATAGCTTTCTTTCTCTTCAATAGGAAGGGAATGACGTTTTGCTTTCTTGCCATATTCTTCGGGATTTCTTGCCCAGCATTGGGCATCAATAAGTCCCAAAGGGGTACCTTCTGTGTTAACTGTAAGGGTACCGTGCAGAATAAGACCGATAATGCCATCTGGCCTACTGCCGATGGGGCCGAGATTTTCGGTGGCTGGATGAGTACTATAGTTCAGGCTTGTTGTGTCCTGAATAGCCAGAGCTATCTTTTCCCCGGCAATTCGCCGGTTGGTTGATTCGATATGAGGTGCAAGCAGATTCTGCAAGGTGGCCCTTTCATGATCAAAAAAACGATACGCAGCTTTGGTCTTTGCCCGGCTGCCGCAGGTTTGCGGTATGCTTGCCTGTGGACGGGCGTAACGATCACGTCCAAGCGTGACAAGTCGTTGTACAAGGCGGGCATCGCCAAGGGGTGCGCCGCCCCATTCCTGTTCAGCCCAGTCACCGGTAACAGTTGCTTTCGGAGAACCGCCAAGCTGTTCACGCCAGTTGCGCTTAAGAGGATAAAGGTAGGTATCCCTCGGCGTCAATACGGCATCACGGTTTCTGTCCTGTCTCCCGCGCCCGCTGGTGTTACCTACGTGAATCCAGTTTGCGGCACGGTAACTTGTCCCCTTAAAACGGCTCGTATCTACAAAGGTCTCAATAAGAAGCGGCTCAGTTCCGTATCGGTTCTTCCAGTCCTCTGAGACCCTACGTACAGCTTTACTCAGTACATAGGAGGCAAGATGAAAAACACGAACTTCCGGATGTATGAAAAAACGGCTGTTGCCGATAATATGATGCAGGTTCTTCCCGCGAGTTTGGTCATCCCAACCGATATAGCTGTCCCTGTCGGCTATCCGAAAAGCTGCACTCCCAAAGGAAAGGGCTCCCAAGTAGCCATGCTCGGAACTATGTACAAGATATCGCAATCCGGCATAGAAGGTGCGCTCTCCCAAATAATGACCAGCCATGATAGATTTCCAGATGTCGGCATGGTCACTGCGGGGATTATCGATCAGTATCAGATTGACACTGCCAAGTTCCGCCAGTTTACAGACAACAGCGGGACGAACATACGGCTTATGTGCGGCTTGCAGCTGAAAGCTCGGAACCGACGATGCTTCAGGCAAGCTAACGAGATTACGCCGATGTAACACGGAGACGGCCTTGCGACAAGTCACTTCCTTAAGGCGACCGGTTGCGCTACGCCAGTCAAACAATTCGCACAGGCGTTTCGACAACGAACGGCGGCTGATAGCAGGATTATCGTCAACGCTGCTCTGGATATCTCCAATGATCTCTTTTGTAAATGACAGGCCGCATATTTTCATGCACCAACTTGTACACAAAACCTCTCCCGGTGTCCAGCATTATTTGTGGGACATGGACAGGGCATATCCGACAATCGGATGACGATGCATTCCCGCGCGGTCATAGGTTGCCCCCAGGAGCCTTTGCCATGGATTTGGAGAATCAGCGAGTGTCCTTCATACAAACAGCCGCATCCCCATGGCCTTCTTCATCCAGGGAGGCGGGTTGCCCCGCAAAACAGCTTGCAACCTTCCGACAATCTCCGTAATCGGCGTTTCCGTACCGGTCTTCAGATGAAAGGCATTTTGTGCCACAATCCTGGCCAGGGCCCTGGTGCCGATATCCATACTGCAGACTATCGGGCAGTCGGCTATGGCGCTGGCCCGTGCGGTGTTACGCTCATCCTTGAGGAGGCTGGAAGAAATGACGCTTCTATCGCCATTGTAGGACGCCTGGTCAGGCCCTATTTCCCAGATTTTGAATTCGTTGGTTTCTACGAATCTCTGATTGATGGTCTTCCCATCAGTCGAAGCAAATGCAATTTTCATGACTTTGGTCCTCCTGTAAGTTGCCATCTCCGCATAATCAAGCGTGCTTCTTTCCTTTGATAGATCCTATATCGATACGTATAACCGCGGTACGGTCGAGGTTGGCTTTCGGGTATTCGAACTTTTTCTGAGAAAAACGGGCAAGGATGAGGTCAAGCGCCTTTATTTTCTCCGCTACGTCCTCAATAAAGACCGCTTTGCCGATACCGATGACCGTGCGATGTTGCGCCTCGAAATCACACGCTTCATCGCTTTCGATAAAGCCGTTATCGATACTGATTTCGAAACAGATGTTATTGTTGCGCTTTAGAATTTCCATTTTCGTACCGGCCTGCGCCGAATGAAAATAGAGCGCCGAGCCGTCGAATGCGTAGAATACGGGAACCAGAAACGGCATGTCGCCATCGGCAAGCGCAATACGCATGAGATTCGTAGAACAGATGATTGCGTCGATCTCCGCACGGTCGGCTATTTCGCGATCCTTGCGCCGCATCATGCCGTGCGGGTGTTTTCCGATTAATCCATCCATAAGAACTCCTTATCTGTTATTCCTGGTCAGTTTAGAATTCAAAACCAGTCATTTATATATCACTCTAATGCAGTACAGTTACAAGAAGATTGACCGGCAACTGTGTAAGAACGTTCATATTCAAATATCCTCGGGACAGGAAAACTTGCCGGTTTTGTCTCGATTCCTTTCAGCCTTTCTATGTAACCGGCAGGAATCCCGCGAGATTCAGCGCCTGACACAATAGTATCGAGGTATTCTGTGCTGGGAAACCGGGGCTCGTCCGAAAAGAATTTTTTATAGAGGAGAACCGGATAATTATTCCCGTCTTTATCCACGACTTTCGTTGGAAAGAGAAAATAGGAACCGGTACCATCCAGACGGACATCCTGCCAGGAATCAAGACGTTCGCTATCGAAAAATGACAATTTGTAGACCACACCCCAAAGGTCTTCCCCTGGTTTACTGACCAGAGTTGCTTCACCGCCGTCCCATCTTTTGGAATAGCCGAAAAAAGATATTCCATGGTTGGATAACCGTGCAATGGCAATGACTTCAGGTTTATAGCAACGTGAAGAAATCTGACCCTGGTTCATATTGGAACCATAGGCGAAATATAAATGATGCGTACCATTATGAATATCGTTCATATTATTTACCCTTGGATACGTTTCGGTACAACCACGATCTTCAGCCAATGCCCAGAGGCGTCAAGTGTCTCAGGTTCTGCCATTAAATTCAGATTGTTCAACTCGTTTTGGAACCATCTGGGAGTATGGTCGCAAATTATTTCCAGTTTTTTGAATGAGGTTTCTTCAAGTGCGGGAATCAAAACCTGTCTTGAATTGAGCGCCGGGTTGTCCTGTAAAATCTCGGCCAGGTTTATCGAATAGCATCCTTCTTTTATGTCGCTAATCAAAACCGGTCGCGGGACATCACAACCTGCCTCGCAAGATTCACTGCCACGCGTGATTGTCGCGGCTTGTCGCGAGGAGGAACAGTCTCCGCCGCAACTGCCATTGCCTGCGGTTCTGCCCAACTGTTTACCGGCATTTGCCTGCGCCTGTTTTTCCAGTTCTGCCACATATTCGGTTTCCTGCCCTACAACGTTGTCAAGCTGCTCAAGCATGGTCCCTGCGGACTTCCAGGTATGAAATCCCAATTCTTCCATCAACAGCGCATGAAACAGCCCTTTGAATTCCCTGACGATGAACACCTTGCAATCTTCCAACTGGGACATGGCGCTGTAAAAGATCTCCTTGATTTCAGCGAGGCTCATCTCAACATTGATTTCCATCGTGATTTTTTTTGCTATTTCCCATGTTCCCGACACCTGATCATAGAGACAGACGTGTCCTTTTTCATAAAAACCGGCTGCTGCGCCGCTATCATTGACAAAAGCTGCGATTTTCATACATGTCCCCTTTTTACACGGAGAATAAGGCATCGGACATACGTCTCCGAATACCTCTTGCCACCCTGCACCGCCCTTACCAGACGTTGAGAATCCACTCTTTGCTTTTCTTGTACTCCATATCCGTGAAAAGTGTGTTTGCCATCTGTTCGGCAAGCCAGATCGCCCCTGCATATCCGACAATGGGATGGCGGTACATTCCGGCGCGGTCGTATGTCGGAAAACCGACCCGAAACATGGGGATGTTATAGTCAATGGAAATAAATCTGCCCTTGGAATGGCCCAGTATGAGATCGAGTTCAAGCCCTTCATTCTTGATCCGGTTTTCCAACTCCCAAAAATCCGCATTTGTGACGATCTGCATGTCGTAATCGACTTTTTCCTGTAACTCCTTGATTCGGGGATCATCCTTGTAGGCTGAATTGTCGTCGCCCAAAAGCAACAGCAGAGGCTTCATCTCCAGGTCAAGGCAGAATTCCGCAAGACCGATGACAAGATCCGGGTTACCGTAGATCGCGACCCTCTTGTCGGCAAAAAAGAGGTGGGTGAGATCGGTCAGCGCGTCGATTGCAAGACCCCTTTCCCGCACAAGCGCTTCTGGAATCGGTTTTCCGGTCATTTTTTTCAGGTTCTGCAAAAATGTATCCGTGTTGCGAATGCCGATGGGGGTCGGCCCGATGATTGTTGGAATCTGGAATTCCTTTTCCAGGAATTTAGCGGCTTTACCACCTTCGTACAGATTCAACGCAATCGTGCCGGAAGCGTTCGCCGTTCCCGTCAGATCCGCGATTGTGGTGCTACCGTGGGACACATGGTTGCCATCCGGCATTAAAGGGGAATCAAAGCTTTCGATTTCAAAAAGCACGGTCGCGTCGATCCGCATTTCCGACAGCAAATGCTTGAGAGCCGTCACGTCCCCCGGATTGCCCCATCCGGTGATGAGGTTGATTTTGCCGTTGGGTTCGTCCTTTTTTGCAAAGTATTTGACAAAATCCCTCACCGCAATATCGTAACCGCTCACCATGCTTCCCACAAAGCTGGGGGTATGGATCGGAATCAGATGGACTTCCCGACCGGCATATTTTTCCTTCAAGAGCCCCTCATTGAGCTTTCTGACAACGCCATCGATGTCGTCTCCGATAATCTCCGTCGAACAGGTTGAGATAATCGGAATGACCTTGACGTGTGGATAACGCATCAAAAGCACGTCCACACCCTCTTCAACACGCCTACAGGCGCCGAAAACCGCCCCTTCCTCGTGCACGGAAGAAGAAGCAAGCTCGAAACTTTCCTTGAAGTGCTGGGAGAAGAGCAGGCGGACGAACATAACACATCCCTGTCCTCCATGAACGATCCCGATGGCATCCTTGATTCCTATGCTGGCAAACTGTGCGCCACATGGCTGGCAGGTAAATATCGGATTGATAACGCCGACGCGTTCTTTATTTTTGATTTCACATGACATATATGGCCCCTTTCTAATAATTCACGTCGGTAAGCTCTTTATTCAGCGACCCGGTAATGGTCAGATAGTCAATACGATCTTTCAGCTCCTGCATAAGCGACTTTATTTCCGTTTTGTCCATCTCGTTCAGCCACTGATAGCGCGATTTGAACGCATCGGCCAAACAGACGGCATCCACCCAATAACACCGGTCCTCCAGGGTTTCGTGCGCTGTTGGCTCACCACACAATATCTGCGTGGTTTTGGTCAGAACACCTTCGTTCTGCCGTTTCCGGTCCCAGGTGCGTGAGTGAAACTGCCAGAGACAATGTTTCATGATGTAATTTTCCAGTTGAGCAATCCTGTCTTTCATGGCGCCTTCTCCTCCTCTAGTTCTCGCTGGCAGGCTTTTTCCTGAGCGCATCAGGATAGGTATGGTTCATATAATCCGGGAGACAATCATATTTTCCGGTGTACGGTCTCATATCGCTTGAGGAGGCTATCTCCTCGCTCAGATTGGCGTCGGAAAGCATCCTGCGTGTGGCAAATCCCTTGTCCGTGGGAATTTCATCCTTGCTGATATCCAGAAGGGCGAGCCGGTGGATCGGCGAATAGATCGCGTTGTAAATATCCCGTGCAAGGCGTACCCACCCCTCATATCCTTTATACGGGCCATTGTGATATGCATGGACGTTGAGATACGGAACCCTGATCTTTTTGGCAACCTCGCCGGGACGTTTACCGGTAACGATGATATCGGGCTTTAACTTCAGCATGGCTTCGATTGTCTCAAGTTCGTTGGGGTCGTCGATGGCCAGAGCGCCTTCTTCACATCGGGCAATCCCTTTTTCCATGTCCTGCTGGTGACCAAATTTCGTATAAACCGAAACAACATCAAGGCCCATTTCTTCGTGGATGACGTGCGCCCAATGCCAGAGCTTGGAGCCGCCCGGCCAGAGGCAAATCTTTTTCCCTCTCAGGCGTTCCTTGTACCAGTCCAGTTCCGGTTTCCACCTGGCGGTTTCCTCCTTGATGATTTGCAGGGCTCTTTCCTCGATTCCGAAGAACAGGGCAATTTTCCTGAGAGAATCCGCCAATGGTTCAAAGCCGAACCCGTCTATATCAAGCCGCGGAATCCCGTACCTTACCCTGAGTTCGTTGCAGATGTACTCGGCTGAACGGGCACATTCCAGGACATTAAGGTGCGCTCCATGCATGGCTCTGAGATCATCGTAGGAACCGTTGCCGGTAAAGGTGGACAGAACCTGGATACCCATTTTTTTGAAATAATCCTGCATTATTACCTCATCGCCCTGGATATTGTATTCGCCAACGTAATTGATGACGTAATCGCTGGTAATTTTAGGCTCAACCGTTCCGACCTTGTCTTTGATCCACGCGATATTGATCGTGTGATGCCCGCCTGACTGGCTTGGTCCCTTGAACCCGGGAGAATTGCAGACAAATATATCCACATCCGGCATTTCATCCATCACATCCTGGGCAACCGCGTTCATATCATCCCCGATCAGCGCGGAAGCGCAGGTCTGGTAGATGGTCATGCGCTTGATTTTTGGAAAGGCCTTGAATGCCTCTATCATGTTCTGCTTCAGCATTTTTTCCGCTCCGAACACGATATGTTTTTCCTTCATATCCGACGCATAGGTATACTTGAGCTGGAAATTATCGTTATCGCTGATGTAACGTTTGGTCTGCCAGGTGTCGTAGGTGCATCCGACCGGTCCATGACTTAGATGGATGACATCCTTCATCGGGGTGCCGATAACATGCTTGGCGCCGCAATATGCGCAGCCGCGCTCGGAAATCGACCCGGGAATCGTGTTGAGGTATCCTTCAGGAAGGGCCGACGTCAGATCCTCGCCGGAACCTTTATCAACAGCGTGCCTTTTCCTTTCAGGAATACATGTGCTGCATTCAAACTCATGAATTGGCATAGAGAATTCTCCTTGTTCTTTACAATCAATCGGCAAGGCCGTATTTAACCACCATTTCTTCAAGCTGATCCATGGTGAGAGGTTTCGGGATGACAAAGTTCTTGTTTTCAATGATCTTGCGGCCAAGTTCGCTATATTCATGCGCCTGGTCCGAATCAGGTTCGAATTCCGTGACGGTTTTCTTGTTGAACTCGGCTTTTTGGACGATGTTGTCACGCGGGACAAAGTGGATCATATGCGTACCGATTGCCGCAGTGAACTCTTCAACAAACGCTCTTTCCCCGTCAACTTTGCGGCTGTTGCAGATGATGCCTCCAAGGCGTACACCGCTCTGCTTTGCAAATTTGACGAGACCCTTGCAGATGTTGTTTGCGGCATAAATGGCCATCATCTCGCCCGAGGCAACGATATACACCTCCTGTGCTTTGCCCTCCCGGATAGGCATGGCAAAACCTCCGCACACAACATCACCCAAAACGTCAAAAAACAAATAATCCAGATCATCGGTATATGCCCCAAGATCTTCCATAAGGTCGATGGCGGTGATAACCCCGCGCCCGGCACATCCGACACCCGGTTCCGGACCGCCTGATTCAACGCAACGGATATCCTGGTAGCCGATTCTTACGACCTTATCGATCGTAACCTTTTCGGCCCCCTCCTCGCGCAACACATCCATCAACGTTTCCTGCGGTTTACCACCGAGAATAAGACGGGTTGAATCAGCCTTTGGGTCGCAGCCATGAATAAATATTTTCTTGCCATGGAAATGTGCCATTGCTCCCGCAGTGTTCTGGGTTGTTGTTGATTTGCCGATGCCGCCTTTACCGTAAATTGCAATTTTTCTGGTCATGATATGCCTCCTTTGGATTGACTGGAACGTTGGTTTTTAGTAACCGGTTCAGCAGCGCTTGTTATCTGTATAGAGCAGAGAACATGCCAGTCAGCTTGTTTTTGAGAAAAGGCAACCGGTCAGACTGACTTATGCGCCATGCTACAGATGCTATCAAACCATATATATCAGATAGTCGTGTGAGTTTGTCGGGGGCGTTTTCAAAGCGGGGATTTGTCAGATTACAGCATGAGATAAGAATTCAGCATTCACTTTTTCTGGCTTCCGACGTTCCACAAGGTACGTTTCAAACTGAAATGTTCCAAAATGTAAGGCACTCGGCAAAGAATAAATGTAAGATGGAATGTTTATTCTTTGCCGAGTGCCTAAGGTCAGATTATCTTGTGAACACAGAAGTACTATGCGAGTGTCCCAAACCAGATAATACTCGTATACCTACCTTTACACATGGTTAGTCCCGTGGTATAAATGGGCCGTATTTTTGATGCTGTGGTAACTTTGAGAGGATTGTCGATAAATGAAAGGCCGAAGGAACACAATCGAGCTTGACGGTAGTCTCTGGTTTCACAAGTCAGACCGCAAGTATCTGGGAGGTGACCGTATCAACCTTCTGGAAAAAATCGACGAACTCGGATCGATTACCAAGGCCGCCAAAGACGTCGGCATTAGCTACAAAACTGCTTGGGATACGATCAATATGATAAACAACCTTGCTGAAAAGCCTCTGGTCGATCGATTAGCAGGTGGCAAAGGTGGCGGTGGCACCACTCTCACCGTCGAAGGGAAAAAGGTAATTAACCAATTCAAAACCATCCAGGAAGAACATCGCAAATTCCTGGACAACCTGGAAGGCAGGCTCGGTAACACCGCAGACCTGTACCAATTCTTAAGGAGGATTTCCATGAAAGTCAGCGCACGCAACATATTTGCAGGCTGTGTAACTGCCATTACCAAAGGTGCGGTCAATGCCGAAGTGTCTATCTCGCTTAAAGGTGGCATTCCGCTTACTGCTGTTGTTACAAACGGCGCTATCGATAATTTGGGACTGAAAGTCGGTGCAGAAGCCTACGCTATCATTAAAGCCAGTTCGGTCATCATCGGTACTGATCTGCACGACGCCAAAGTCAGCGCCCGCAATATTTTCTGCGGAACGGTTGCCAAAATCATCGAAGGTACTGTAAATACCGAAGTTGATATTGAGATTGGTGATGGCAATACCGTTAGTGCTGTTATCACACATAACAGTGCACAACGTCTTGAACTTAAAGTCGGTGGACATGCCTGCGCTCTGTTCAAAGCTTCCAGCGTAATCATCGGCGTCAGCTAGTAGTTCAAACATAAGAAGGGACATCAATGGCGCTGTCCCTTTTTTGCAACACATCGTTGTATTATTTATACCATAACGACCACATGAAAGGGTATTTATGATCACCTGCCTTCCTGACAGCGATATCGAGCGATTTATAGAAGAAGACATTCCTTATGGAGACCTGACGACACATCTGCTCGGAATAGGGGGCAGACAGGGTCGGATCGTTTTTACTACCCGTGAAGAAACAACACTCTGTTGTACTGAAGAAGTAAGCCGGATACTTCAAAAATGTGGGGCTACGGTTGTTTCATCCATGCCCAGTGGTACCAGGCTGTCTTCAGGGATGGAGTTCTTAACGGCAGAAGGTCCAGCGCAAGCATTGCATGCAGGCTGGAAAGTTTCATTGAATCTACTGGAGTACGCATCTGGTATTGCCTCTCGAACCCGGCGTATAGTCGAAAAGGGCCAGGCTGCAAACCCTTCCATATCGGTAGTCACTACCCGCAAGTCATTTCCCGGTACAAAAAAAATAGCTATAAAGGCCATCACAGCCGGTGGGGCATTGCCTCACCGTTTGGGATTGTCAGAGACAGTGCTTGTGTTCAAGCAGCACACCGCCTTTATGGGTGGGTTGGAGACATTTCTTGATTCGATTAATGAGTTGCGGAAGAAGACCCGAGAAACCAAGATTATTGTCGAAGCAGACACTGTAGATGAGGCTCTGCTTATTGCCCAAAGCGGGGCTGACATCGTGCAACTCGACAAGATTACTCCGTCTGAACTTGCAGATACCGTTACATCAATACGTACTGCAAACCCGAGCATCCTGATTTCTGCTGCTGGCGGAATCAACGAGTCCAATGCCGCCGAGTACGCATCCACTGGAATAGACATCATAGTTCTATCGTCTGTCTATTTCGGAAAACCATCAGATATCGGCGTCATCATTCTACCAATTGATATCTCACCTGAGTTACAACCGGAGAATACGACAAAAGGAACCCCATGACCCCGGCAACTCGCATTCACCTGATCCGCCATGGCCAGGTCGTAGGATACGACCAGCCGCGCTACAACGGCCAAGCTGATGTGGCCTTGACCGACGTCGGGGTGGAACAGTACCACCTTCTGAAAGATCGACTTGCCGAGACAAAGATTTCTGCCTGCTACACAAGTGACCTGTCGCGCTGCAAAATCGGGGCGGACATCATCTGCGGACAGCTTTGCATAGAACCTACTGCTCGACGCGAGTTGCGGGAGCTGAATATCGGCATCTGGGAAGGGCTAACTTGGCAGGAGATCCGCGAGCGCTGGCCGGAGAAATGGCAGGCACGGCTGGCTGATCTGGTCAATTACCGTGTGCCGCAGGGGGAGAACCTGCTGGACGTGGAGGCGCGGGTCATGCCGGTAATTGCGGAAATTATAGAGCGTCACAAAGGACAGGAGATCCTGGTGGTGGGGCATGGCGGTGTCAACCGTGTTGTGCTGTTGAACGCCATCAAGGCGCCACTGTCCGGGATGTTCAACATCGAGCAGAACTACGGCTGCTACAACATCATCGATTATTACGCCGATGACAGAGCCACCGTGAAGCTATTAAACGGGTAACCCAACACCGGCGCCGGAACAGAAAAAAAGTTGTTTTGTAGTATGTGATATAAATCACTAGGCTATCCCAGTGTTTTTCAGCCTTTTTGCAGTACTCCCTCAGCAATGGATCGGCCCATCTCCTCGCACTGGGTAATAATGGCATCAGTGGGTTTGAAGATCGACCTGACAACCGGGACAGGCAGTTTGAAGCCCATCCCCTTGAGCCGCTCTTCAGCCATCTTGCAGGCCTCACCACTCCAGCCGTAACTTCCGAATAGTCCTGCTATGTTTGTTTTCAGTTTAACGGTACTCAGGTAGGCCAGTACGTCCCACATCGGCTTGGGAATATCTCGGACGATAGTTGGAATACCGAAAATCAAAGCATCGGCTTCTTCCAACAGGTTTCTAAGTTCGTTGGAGCTCAGGTGGCTGATGTGGTAGCTGATCACCTCAAGTCCGTCGATATCCGCGCCGCGCGCGACTGCCTCGGCCATTTTTTCTGTATTGCCATGTGGCGAAATGTAAAGGATGAAGAGTTTCTTGCCGGATGATTTCGGTTTGCTCCACTGCTCGAACTGTTGGATGGCCTTCCAGGGATCCTTGCGGATAATGGGACCGTGGCTTGGGCAGATCATGTCAATCACATCATGGCGAATTTTCTCCACGGCGGAGAGCACATTGTCCTTGAAGGGGCGGAAGATGCAGTCGAAGTAGAAGTGACGAGCCAAGGCGATGTCCTCGACCTCATCATTGAATATTTTTCCGGGGGAACAGTAATGGGCGCCGAAGGCGTCGCAGGTGAAGAGGATGTTTTCATCCTCCAGCCTGGTAAACATGGTGTCAGGCCAATGCAGGAAGGGGACAATGATGAAGCGCAGCTTACGGTCGCCCAGGTCGATGGTGTCTCCATCCTTGACCACTTGACAGTTGAATGGTTTGTGCAGAAGGTTGCCGAGAAAATTCTTTGCTGCTGCGGTGCATACCACCGTGGCTGCAGGGCACTGTTCCAGCAGGTACCCGAGGGCGCCGGAGTGATCCGGTTCGGTATGGTTGGCGATGATATAATCGATAGTCTCTGGTGCTACCAGTGATTTCACCTTATCCATGTACTCATCGACCCGTTTTCCCTTGACCGTGTCGATGATGGCCGTCTTTTCAGCTCCCTTGAGCAGATAGGCGTTATAGGTGGTGCCATGTTCGGTGGGGAATAGGTCGTCGAAGACACGCAGTTCCGGGTCCTCAGAGCCGATCCAGTACAGGCCGGGCTTGATTTCTACAGTTCCCTGCATGGTGTTTGTTCTCCTTATCTTGATGGTATTTGATGTACACCTTGATATCGGTGTCATATGGCTGGTTTCAGATTGTTTTCGTCTCGTATTTATAACAGGCGGATTACCAAGAGACAAGCCACAAATAAAGAGGGTTGTCTAGCTGCCTCCAATCTGATACATATTAAAACATGAAAGAATCGGTACGACAAAGGATATCAGTCTTGCAGCCCCTTCTGAAGGACAACGATCCGGAGGTGCGCAACGTCGCTGCAGAGGCCATCGAACGGCTGGAGGGCAGCAGTGCCCTTGACGAAATCATGCAGGCGCTCAAAACAGGGGATACCGGAACCAAGATCAGGGCGATTTATGCCATGGGTGAGATCGGTGGCGCCAGAGTTGTAGCCCCACTGGTTTACTGCGCGGGACGCCATGAGGACAGCATTCGTGCGGCGGCGGTTGAAGTCCTTGGAAAAATCACCAGCCCTGCTGTATTGCAGGTGTTGTTGGAACATCTTGACGATGTTAATGGCGCCATACAAGCAAGCGCCATTGCGGCGCTTGCCAAATTTCCCTCCTCGCCAGAGCTGTGTGAGCGTATTCGCCCCTTTCTCGACTGTCATGACGGCACCCTTGAGGCCGAAGCGGCAATAGCGCTTGCCAAGCTGGGGTGCCATGCTTCTGCCGAACAGATCATTGCGCTGCTAGCCTCTCCGCACTCATCCACCCGTAAGTCAGCCGCCCAGGCCCTCAGCCTGCTCCCGCTTCAGTAGTTTCCGCTGGCCACAAACTTACCGATATCGATGCTTTTCAGAGATGGGTCAACCACTGCCACGATATCCGCGTAGCGGGTGCCATCCTGTTCCACCAGCGGCTGTTCGCGGGGCACGGTCAGCCGCGTGCCATCGGTTTCGAACAGCACTCTGATAATGGGTGTCTCTTCGTCCAGGGGGTTGGGGCGATAGACTACCGCTACTTCATTGGTATCCAGGCGCACCAGTGTTCCTACCGGGTATTTGCCCATCATATCCGCGAAGCTTGCCATTAGTGAGCCATCCAGGAAAGTGCCCACCAGTTTCTGCATCTCATTCAGGGCTGCCCTGGGATTGCAGGGGCGCTGGTAGACCCTTAGGGTGGTGATGGCGTCGTAAGTATCGGCAATGGAAACGATATCGATCATTTGATTGAAGGGCAGTTTGCGGGCCCAGTCAGGGTAACCGCTACGATTAAAATGCAGATGGTGCCCCAACACAATCTGGGCAATCTGTGGGCTGAGACCATCCATATCGCGGATGATCTTGGAGCCAAGTTCGGAATGACGCTTCATCTCATCAAACTCAGTGCTGGAGAGTTTGCCCGGTTTATTCAGGATATCCTTGGGAATCATGGTCTTACCGATGTCATGCAGGTTTCCGGCAATTCCGAGATCCTTAACCATCATGGCATCGAGACCGAGCGAGGCCCCCAGCGCCATTGCAAGCACCCCCACGTTGACGCAGTGGTTGAAGGTGTAGTTGTCATAGTCTTTTATCATTGTCAATCCCAGCAGGGTGGAGTTCTCCTGCATGGTTATGCTGACCATTTGATCGACTACACGGATAACCGGCGCGCTACTGGGGATGCGACCTTGTTCGATGTCACGACAGATGTTGCGGATGGCGTCCAGGGCATGGCCGTAGGTGGCCAAGTAATCGCCCTCGTCCTCAGTTTCCATGTCATCTTCAACAGGGTGTGGCTTAAAACTTTCCTCGCCCAGACGTAGCAACTGAACCTTGGTAATCCCTTCCTCCAGCATCAGGGACTTGAGCTTGTCCAGGCTGGTTGTTTTTACCGAGAATAGGCGCACGAAGCGCTGGAGTTCGTCAAAGGTCAGTCCGGCGGAAAAGACCATACGACCGATATTCTTTTCCGTCATACGATTAATCAGGTCAGCAATGGCCGCGGATGGTGCGACCAAGAGATGATCCTCGGTAAACAGTGTGTCATCGATAATGCCCAGGGATATGCTCGGAATGCGCTCCAGAGCGGTCGCCAGGATCTTGTCCAAATCCAGCAGGGGTTGGCGAATGGCAGGGTGCGCTGTTGGATAGAACGCCATCCCCTTGATTGCTGCTGAAAAGAGGGAGATCATCTTCAGGGCACTCTGTTTGTCAAGTGCCTCCATGGGGGCTACCTCCTGTTCGTTCGATTGAATTGGCTGCTTCGGCACAGGCTTGTCCGAGTTCCCCGGATGTCCCTGCCATTTTCCGGAGGACGGGCAGGGCACGCGGATCACCAAGTTTACTCAGGCAGAGTGCAACGGCAATCTTTAATTGCTCCCAACGGCTGCGGGCAATCAGGTGACGCTTTTCGAGGAGTTTCACCAGATAGGGGGTGACATGCTGATCACCGATCAGCGAGATGGCAGCCAGGGCGCTGGTCTTGAATGAAAGTGTTTTCAGGAGCATGTCTTCGCTGTGAATGATGTACATCAAATCCCCCAGGGCCTTTTTGCTCTTCATTCCACCCAGCGACGTGAATGCCTGGGGCAAGAGCGAGGGATTGTTGGCGCGCACTATGGAGATAATGGCGTCCTCGGCCTCTTTTCCTCCGATCTTGGCCAGGCTGCGAATGGCTTCCTTGCCGACCCGGATGTCAGTATGCGGAAGACATTTATGTAAACCGGGTACTGCTGTGGGACTGCCGATGTCTCCCAGAATGGTGACCAGACTTCTGACTATATACCAGCGGCTGTCCTCCAGCATCGCCAAGAGCGAGGGCACGGCTGGTTCACCCAATTTAACGATCAATATGGAGAATTTTTTGCGTACGGCCAGTTTGTCGATGGAACACATCTTTTCCACAGCCAGGCTGAGTGCGGCAGGCCCTGCCACAGTTAGAATTGCCAGGACTAACTCCCTGGAAACGCCGTCAGTATTATCCATCCGGTCGAACAGGAAGGCGATGAACTCATCACCCATGGCGAGTTGCTCAACTCCGAAACGGGCGCATTCGATCAAATTTTCGCTTCGACTGGCATCTACGGCATGAGTAGACAGAAGTTTTGCCAGTGGAAGCAACGGTGTCAGTACATGGCTGGCCTTGAGGAGGTCGGCGCAGGTGATGGCTTGTCGAACAAGTGTCAGGTAGCTGTCTTCATCCATGACTGTGGCAAGCCTCGCCAGCAGAGCTTGCAACTCCTCTTCAGGGTTGAGTTCAGCTATTTGAAAATCCGGCAACAAGCTGTTTTCAGGCT
>JBAYZR010000040.1:0-16182 GCA_041672425.1 Pedobacter sp.
TGTGCCTCGATTAACTTCTGTCTATTTCCCATCAATTTTTTGAGCGCTAGTTGAATGCTCGCTTCACTATCTTGTTGGTTCGATTCCAGAAAACGACTCAACAATTGACGCTGGCTGGTCTTATCCTGGGCAATTTCATAGATTTCATTCTGTCCATAAATCTCAATTTCGGGCAATAGATCAGCGGGCGTAAAGGTGGATGGAGTACCGGTTTCATCGCTGACACTGGTACTCTCTCCGTAGCGCCGGGCCACGGTAAAGCGCTTACCATTCATTTTCGATGAACAAATCACCAGTTCTACACGCGCTCGGGATTTCCCCAGGTTTTCCTTGATGATCTCATCATGCTGCTTCTGTGCGTTTTTCCCAATGGGCCGCAAACCCAAGGCATAACGGATACATTCAAGCAATGTTGATTTTCCGGTTCCGCGCCCGCCGATGACTGCATTCAGATGTTCGGAAAAATGAATCTCAACCCCATCCAGATATCCGCCGGTAATTTTTAACCGTTCGATGCGTGAGTAATACTTTTCAGCAACATCACTATTCAGGCGCACCCGCGATTCCGGGTCCTGAAATGCCAGCTTGAACGATGCAAAGCAGGGCTTGGTCATTTTGATCAGGCAGGAGGCTTTCGGATTTGCCAAGTCTTCAGGGACAGCAACATCTTTGGCATTGATGGTTCCAATAGAAATTTCACGTTTGTAGTCAGGATTCTTGTTCAACAAAATTTGACGAAATGAATTGTCTTCTTCATTTTTCAGGTCATCCAAAGTTCCTGGTATCTGGGTAGCCTTCAGTAGGGGGTTTTGCCAAACATGAACAAGTTTTTGGCGCAGAATACCGTTATCGTCAGTTGAATGGGCCGCATAAACGAAACCACAGAGTTCATCAACCTTGGTGAGTAGATCATTCCCACCAAGGTTTGAAGGCCAAATACCGTTTTCTGGATTGGTCAACCCCAGAGCGCCAAGATATCGATTAAGTTGATCTTTGGTGGTATTTTCGGCGAACAAACAAACATAGTGGGCTTTTTCCGTGGTGGCGATTTCAAATCCAGGGAACACGATGATTTTATGCTCATTCATCAAACTACGAATGGCATCTACACCATCAACATTACCGTGGTCGGCCAAACCAATGACTTTGATATCGTTATCTAAAGCAACTGTGAGAAGTTGCTGATTATATTCCTCCTCCGTCATGCCGTGATCAGTTCCGCGATATTCAATATAACCGGCGGGATTCACCTGGAGCGCGCATTTCCAGAATTGGGCTTTGGTATAGGATTCAGTCATGTTGATTCTCCTTTTATCTCCCGTACCACTCGTTTCTAGGCCAGGCTCAGGTGGTCATCATTGATGCGGTTGCCGTTAAAGAGGTGAAACCAGAGTGCGGAGTTCACATCCTCACACTGCTACGGAAGAGATTATCAATTAAGCCGGTTCACAAACAGCTGTTGTTTCCGCAAGTAACTCTATCAAGTCGCCACGCCGGAAGGTCGTTGCGAGACGTTGCAAAGAGACTGGTTGGACGAAACCGCTCTCGCGGCGGAAAAAAGCAATTCAGGGTATAATTCCTGTAAGTATCCAGAAACAGACTTGCAACTTAGTTTATGAACTTAGAGGAAGTAAAGTTGAGGCAGCATCTCAGTTGAAGGTGTCATCGTAACTTCACAGAGGTTAGGGAGTCAGAATAAACTGATATACCAAGTTTATTCTGACTCCCTAATGATTTCTGAACTTATTAACGCCGTTATGCACAGCTAGAAGCCAATGAAACGGCACGCCGTCAATTGCGCTGGCACCGGGCATGACTACTTTCTGTCGGGCAATTGGCGAGTCTTCTTTTTGGCGCTGTCCGCACGTTCGCTCTTGGCAGTTGTTTCCAGCAGGCTAAGGAACAAGGCAGTCCTGTAGCCGGCATGGGCTGCCAACTCGACGAGTTGTTTCAGATCCCGCTCGGTTGCCGCTAACCACGCTGCAACCGTGCGGCTAGCCGGACGCTGCTCCGCCAGTCGTGCCAGGGTCATGACAGCCAGCCATTCTGACAGTTCCTCAAAACGTTCCTTATTGAACCATTCCACACCGCCACTTGTGTGTACCTGCATGAAATCGGAACTGGCAGGTCGGGAAAATCCTATTTCAGCCAGCATGGATGTTTCCTTCTTCTTGACATTGCCACCAGTAACTTGACATGTCAGCAGCGCCCTGAAGAGCTGGACGGCGCGATGGGCGTCAAAGGCAGTTGTCAGACCATCCGCCGGTGTCAGCATGCGCATAAGGATGTAATCAAGACCAAAGGAATTCGGATCAATTCCTGTTTCGCGCACTAACAAGCAGGCCAACAGCAACCGTATACCTGCAACGGAATCCAGCAATCTCAACAACCTGGTCTGGAAGGCTTTCGCATCCTTCGAGACGGGTTTCATCTTCTGGAGCGAGGTCAGCAAAGCCAAGCAGGCAGGTATGCCCTTCAGCGTGGCGTCAAGTGCACCGATCTCCCCATCAAGTTCGGTATTCAAAACTGCCAGGAAACGCTGGGCAGCATGAACAACATTGTCCACATCAACGGAAATTGCCGAAATAACGTTTTTGCCCGGCCCTGGCGCCATCTCCAGGAAGGTCTGAAAAGCCCTGTTCAGGAAGGCGTAACGCTGCTGCTTCAGCTCATCCTCAAGGTTCTTGACGCCCTTGCCGTTTAAAGCCGCACAGAGTTTGCCCCAACTGCCATCTTTATCATCGCTGATCTCGCGAAAATCCATGAATACGTGAAACTGGTATTCGCCCAACTCAACGTAGAGCCCTTTCTCCCGCAACTCGCGATCATTTCGCAGATATTCCAGGCCGGATGTCGCGTCACGAAAGGCATGGAAGATCCGGGCGTCATCATTGAGACTCAGTGCCTCGCCGAGCGTCGTCCTGCGCAACTCCATATTTCCATTATCAACCTTTACAGCAAAGGCTGCCGACTCCCTGATCCAGCCGGCAGTAGTGGCGTGACGGTTGTGGTACAACACAAGCGCCCGCTGTTCATCCACACGATTGGAATAGGCAAAGACGTTCTCATCCACCATGCTGCCGGCATGAAAGTCATACAGTACAAAGTTCTCCGACCCTGAAAAAAGTCGGCGCCGACGGAGAAGTGGAAAGATCCACATCTCATGGCCTCGTACCAACGCGCCATCCACCGCCTCATCCCAGTATGCGCGCTTGTATTCCATGCCATACTTTTCGTGATACCCCTCGATCTGACCATGGCCGAACATGGGCAGGCCCGGCATGGTGGACAACAGAACACAGGCTCCAAAATACTTCCCCTGGGTACCAAACTGCTCCACGGCTGTCTTTTCGTCCGGGTTGTTCATGAAATTGACGAAGCGCTTCAGCACCTCGGGATTGAATTCCAGTACATTTCTGATTGTCTGGCGGTATTTAGCGTTCTCCTCGGTCTTGAGCATATTCATGAAGGCGCTGTTGTAGACGCGATGCATCCCCAACGTCCGTACGAAATAACCCTCCATCAGCCAGAATGCCTCGGCCAGAAGGAGTGTATCAGGCACCTCGGCCGCAACACGGTCCACAACCTCACGCCAGAACTCTACCGGGAATACGGTGTCAAACTCCTCGCGGCTCATGCCATGCTCGGAACGGGACGGGATGCCTCCCCCAAGCCCGCGAACCGGATACCAGAGGCGCTGATAGTGTTTCTTGGCCAGAGTCATGGCAGCGTCAAAACGAATGATCGGGAAATTGCGGGCCACATGCAGAATGGTCTGGATGACCGCCTCGCGCACCTCGGGGATCAGGTAGTTGAGTTGGGCTGTGTCGTTCCATGGGATGCTGGTTCCGTCATTGCCATGATAGATGTAACGGGTACAACCATCGCGGCGGTCATAGTGTTTGAACACCACCGCGGCATCACTTTTGGTCCAGTAGCCGTCCTCGATCTGGATGCAAATATCCTTGTCATGGGAAAGATCTTCGCCATTGAACTGATAGGTAGGAAAGGGCGGATAGTCCGTCTGGACGAACCAGTGTGGGTGCTGAGCAATCCAGCGAGAAGAGATGCCGGTGTGATTGGGTA
Source organism: Pedobacter sp. (assembly GCA_041672425.1). GTDB lineage: Bacteria > Desulfobacterota > Desulfuromonadia > Geobacterales > Pseudopelobacteraceae > JACPFJ01. The sequence goes on from JBAYZR010000040.1 coordinate 4,087, forward strand.
CCATGTCGCTGGCCAGACGAATGCCGCGCTGTAGTGCCCTCTCCCGCAAGCTGCTCAAAGCCTCCCAACCACCCAAGTCAGCGGCGACCTCGTAGTCAAAGAGGGAATAGGCCGAGGCAATGGCGTCAGGGTTGCCGCACAACTGCTTGATGCGCTGGGAAGCGGGCGAACGCTCCCAGACGCCGATAAGCCACAATCCGCTAAAGCCTGCAGCAGCCAGCCGACTTAATTCAGCGTCAGGCACCTGGTCGAGACGGGTTATGGAATACCCATACTGCCTGCTCAGTTGCTCAAGCCAAATGTAAACCATCTTGGCCATCATGACCACGTTGGACATCCAGTCTGCATCCGGGGAGAAATGTTCGTATTCGGGATAATCATAGCCGGCAAAGACCGAGCTGCCTCCGCCTCCACCGCCACCGTGCAATCCAGGGCGACCGAACTCCATCACCGGTGGCGGTCCGGGCTCGCCCTCCCCGCCCCACTCACGCTCCTCCTCAAGGAGAATATCAAAGGCAATCGCTACTTCTTGCAGCAATTCTGCCGGAAGCAAGGCATTCCAATGATCGCGGATAAAACCGACCTGACCGGAGAGTGAATCGGGTGATGCCTTAATGGGTGCACGCATGACTTCGATAAGTGTCATGTCAAACCCGGTCAAAAGCGGCCCGCGTGCTAAAGCTGCATCCATGTCCGCCACCAGTTTCGGGTAGGACGAAACCTTGGCCAGTTCGCGGTCATCAAGTATCCCCCGGAAACTGTCTATGGCCGGGTTCTCGGCAGCCGTTCTTAGCAACAGCATCTCTCTCAGTACTGCCTGCTTCCGTTCAAGAACAGTGTCACTACGGCCAATCCAACCAGCCGCGTCAACGTCACCAGTCAGCACATCCTTCGGAGGAAACAGCTCAACAAAATGTGCCCGCGCCTGAGCAGTCTCAGACCCGCCCGGGTCCACACCAGCACGACAAAGGGCATCCTGAAGTACATCAGGTTGTTGGGCCTCAGCCAGAACATCTATAAGGTGGCGATAGAACCTCTGAAGCGTGACAAACAGATTGAGCTGGCCGGCATGAACAATGGGCTGTTCCGAGGTACGCTGCCGATTCAGTTTCAGGGCAAGTTGGCGATAGAAAATAATGGCAGGCAGGCCACGCTTGTTGATGGTATGCGAAAGCGCTCCAAGATCCAGGGAGCGCCAGTAATGGGCGGATATTGGGATATCATGTGGAAAGTACAAGAGGGTACTGCATTCTTCAGTCATATCAGTGTCCAGCCATCGGCATTAAAGTTACGGCGTCGGAAACACGGCGCGGGACTATCCGTTACCGGTTACCTTGGCTGATTTTGTATCAATAAAAAAGGGTTACGGTTTTTTCTTGGTTTTAACTTTATTCTTAGAACGGGATTTGGAGGATTTTGCTCCCTTTTTGGACTTGCTTTTTTTACGCTTGATAATTTTCCGCGGCTCGGGATTGAACTCATCACGGATATTGTTCAGAAGTACCGAACTCTCTTCCTGATTGGGATCAGACTTTTTAGCCGTTTCAAGGACTTCTTTTGCCTCGCTGAGTCTGCCGGTCTTCATGTACAGGCGGCCCAAGGCGTTCAGTGAACGAGTATGGTCCGGCTTTAACTCCACTGCTTTTTTATAGCTGGCAATGGCATTCTCATAATCCTTATTGAAATCGTAGATCAGCCCCAGCTTGTAGTGATTGTTAGGGTCGTCCGGGAAAAGCTCCACGGTCTCCTTGAGCAAATTGGCAATCTCGCCGTATTGCTTGTTTTTGACATAGATCGAGACCAGGGAGTTGCGCGTATCCATGTCGTCCTTCTGCTGGGCGAGAACCTTTTTATAGTGTTCCACGGCTTTGTCATTCTGCCCCTTGGATTTGTAGAGAATGCCGATCTCACGGTTGGCATCGGTATTTTCCGGGGAATGCTTCAGCAGCAATAGATAGCTTTCTATGGCCAGGTTTGTTTCTTTGTTACGGGCAAAGAGCCTCGCCAGCTTGAGCTGAATATCGGGGCTATCCGGCTTTAATTTAAGAAATTCACTGTACTGCTCTACAGCCTGAGGCTGGCTTCCCCGTGCCAGGTAGATATCAGCCAGGCGCAGACGGGCATCGGCATTATCAGGCTTGGCCTGGATTGCTCGCCGGTAGGCCACTGCGGCCTCATCCAGCAAACCCCGTTTCTCATAGAGAATACCCATATTCAGGTAAACATCGCTGTTGGCGCTGTTGAGGTGTGCTGCTTCCCGGTAAGCGGCAATAGCCTCTGTGTCTTTACCAGCCGTGCGATATAGATTAGCAAGCTTCTCATGGTTGTCAACCTGTTCAGGGTGTTCCTTTAGTGAGCCCTTCAGCGTCTCGATCTCTTTTTCAGCATCCCCGGATACATTTGATGCCCCAACAGGCGGTTGAGGGGTAACTGCAACCGGCGCCGGGGGCTTGACTTTTCCGCCCAAAAGGTATTCGTATTCAGCCAGCTTGGCCTCGCCCTTTTTCTCGTAGATGCCGGCCTTCATCAGATGCACCTCCCGATTTTGCGGGTTTGCCATCTCAGCCTTTTTCAGCTCCTCAAGAGCCTTGTCCGGCTCATTACGTTCCAGGTGAATGGTAGCGATGCCAATGTGACCTTTCTCGTTATTGGGATCGACCGTCAGCGCCCTCTGATACTCTTCCAAGGCCTTGACCGGCTGGTCTGTGGCAACGTAAATCTCTGCCAGCCCAATAAATATTCCGGGATCACGACTCAACTCACGAGCAGCCTCGTTGTAATGGTATATGGCCAGCGGAAATACCTTGCGCTCTGCCAGGATACGCCCCATGGCCCGGTGATAGTTCGGATTGGGAACAGAGGAAAGCCCACGGGCCAACTCCACCGAGGCTTCATCGTTCAACCCCTTCTGTGCATAGAGCAGCCCCAGATTGCCACTGGCCAAGGGGAAAGAACGTTCCTGCTGCAAAGCCTTGCGGTATTCAGCGATGGCGCCATCCACGTTACCGGTGCGTTCAAACTGCAACGCAGTAATGTAATGGCCGGCTCCCCCATCAGGGCAGATGGATAGTATCTTAGCCTCGGTCTGACGTTGTTGAGTCTCATCACGGAGAGTATCCAGCTTCCCCACAAGTTCCATGGCTTCCCGGCATGTTTCATTGCCAAAGCCCCAGTTGAAGCCGGTTAGCAGCAATGCGGCGCACAATAGTGCGGCATGGGTACGTAGTATCTGCATAGAATTAGGTTCCTTGGAAGATCTGTAATGGGGCGTGATTATACATAACATTCTCTAAAATCTCAACTATTTAGGCTAATGCCTTGATTATTAGGATTTTTGTGCAATAATACCGCATCGTGTCAGGATTCAAATGGTAAATGTACCCTCATAACATTTGGGTACAAGGAGCATAAAATATGAATCAAGATCTGGAATCATTGATCATGATCGCCAGCGATTTACCTACCATTCCCGTGGTTCCCGTCAAGGTAATGCAGCTTATCGATAGTGAGGGTGTCTCAGCCGAGGAACTCGCCAGGGTTGTGTCGGCAGACCCTGCTGTGGCAGCGCGTGTCCTGAAAATATCCAATTCATCCTTCTACGGTTGTCAACGTCAGATCCAGTCGTTGTCCCACGCCATTATGATGTTGGGTTACAATACACTGAAAAGCTTGGTCGTGGCAGCGGCGGTCAAGCAGGTCTACAAACCCTACGGACTTACCGAAAAGATGCTGTGGGAGCATTCCTTTGGGGCTGGACTGGCCGCCCGCAGCATCGCCAACAATACCCGATTGGTCAGCGAGGATGAGGCATTCCTGGGTGGCCTCTTCCATGATATCGGCAAGATCATTATGAACTTCCTTGACCACCAAAAATTCCAGAAGGTTATGGAAAAATATTACAATGAAGAGATTTCATTTCTGGAGGCAGAGCAGCAGGTTTATTCATACAACCATGCCGAGGTAGGTGGCATGGTGATCAAGAAATGGAATTTCCCGGAAATGTTGATGAAAGCCGTCCTTCAACACCATCACTTTACTTTTGATAAAGATGAGGATCTCTGTCAGGTCAAACTTACCTGTGTTGTGGGACTGTCAAACCTCTTCTGTCATAAACTGGGAATTGGTGTACGCGAACCGGAGGATGAACTTGTACTCCACGAAACCATACCCGCAAAACTGCTTAATCTGGATGAAACCCGCATCAAGACCCTGCTGGAAAACTTTGACAAGGTCTACACCCAAGATAAAAGTTTCTTCAATTAACCACCCTGATTCTCGATATACTCAAGAATGTTCCCGCGACTTTTGCCCGTCGCACGGTTACGTGCTTCCTCCGAGATATCCACACAGTCATCATCCGTTTCCTCCTGATGCTTTTTTAGCTTTTCATGTTTGGGGTTGCCCGTGCGCGGATTGTTTCTACCCGTCTCTTTAACCCTGCTGATTTTATTAAGCGGTTCCGTCATAAAGGCCTCCGGCTACGCAACGTTAAGAATGAAAATTGATTTTTCACAAATGAGAATATATACTGTTACTTTATAAAATATTTCTGTAGGGACGTCTATGGTACGTACTATCCTTATCTATCCCAACCCTGAACTCAAAAAGAAATCAGCTCCAGTGACCATAATCACCGAGGATACCCGTGAAATTGCCAGGGACATGGTCGAAACCATGTATAATGCTCCCGGGATCGGTCTGGCCGCCCCGCAAATCGGTGTTCACCAGCGCATCATCATCATCGACGTTTCAAGCCACGACGAGCAACCAGAGTTGATAATAGCACTCAACCCGGTTATCGTCCACGCCGAAGGCGAGACATATGAGGAAGAGGGCTGTCTGTCTGTCCCCAAATATGCCGCAAATGTTCGCCGCCACGCTTCTGTCGTGGTAAAAGGACTCGATCTGGATGGCCATGAAAAGATCTGGCGGGTGGATGGCCTGTTGGCCATTGCCTTCCAACACGAGATAGATCATCTGGATGGCATCCTCTTTGTTGATCACCTTTCACCGCTCAAACGCGATCTATTCCAGCGCAAAGCCCGCAGAATGGCAGAAACAACCATGGGGGCGCCATGACCGGATGGAGGATTATCTTCATAGGGACACCTGATTTTGCTTGTCCCACCCTACAGACACTTATTGCACGAGGTGAGAACCTGGTTGCTGTAGTAACTCAGCCTGACCGGCCCAGTGGTCGGGGACAGAAACTCATGCCACCACCGGTTAAGGAACTGGCGCTACAGCATGGCATCCCGGTTCTTCAACCGCCCAAGGTACGTGAGACTTCTTTTATCGATACAGTGCTTGGCCTCAAGCCTGACCTGATCATAGTGGTGGCCTTTGGCCAGATTCTTCCCAAGGCTCTTCTGGACATTCCACCAAAGGGATGCATCAATGTCCATGCCTCACTGCTGCCCCGTTACCGTGGCGCCGCACCGCTTAACTGGTGCATTATTAACGGTGAGACCGAGACCGGAATCACTACAATGTTGATGGATCCCGGCCTTGATACCGGACCGATGCTGCTCCGCAGCGCTACAACAATTGATGGCAACGAGGATATTATCTCGCTGCATGATCGCATGTCCGTAATAGGGGCTGAACTGCTGGCCAAAACCTTGGACAGCCTCAAAGCAGACACCGTCTCACCGCAACAGCAGGACGATACCCTGAGTTGCTATGCGCCAATGTTGAAGAAAGAAGATGGCCTGATCAACTGGCATCGCGAGGCAAGCGACATACACAACCAGGTGCGCGGCCTTACTGCCTGGCCGGGTGCTTACACCTGCCTGGACGGACAGATGCTCAAGGTCTACCGGACGAGGGTTGGTAGCGGGACAGGGCTGCCAGGCTTGGTACTGCGTGCAGAGCGAGGAGTATTCGAGGTTGCCTGCCTGAGTGGCAGCATTTTCATCGAAGAACTACAACTTGCAGGTAAAAAACGGCTTGACGCAACCAGTTTCCTGGCCGGCTGCCGGGTTGCACAGGGAACGCTGCTCATAAGCAGCGCCAATGGAGACATGTAACCCGTGGCTGCTTCAGAAGTCAACACTCCACCACGCAAACGGTTATTCATCTCCCTTATGGGGTTTACCTGCCTCATACTGGTGGGCATGATCTTTCTGGTCTGGTGGATACCCAATCGCGGCCTGGCAAATATCCATCCCAATCTTCCCAACATCTTCGGCATCATCGTGGCCGTCCTCTCCGGCATGGCCATTCTGGGAACCGCATTACTGGTATTAACCACCGCTCTGGGCAAGGATATCTTCTTCACCCGTTTCATGCGGCTGGTGGTGATCAAGTTCCTACTGCCGATGATCGAGCTGGTTGGACGCGCTCTGGGACTGAACAAGGACAGCATCCGCCAGTCCTTCATTGCCATGAATAACAGCCTGGTGCTCTCCCAGCGCCAGAAGGTCAAGCCGGATCGCATCCTGGTTTTGTTGCCTCATTGCATCCAACTGTTTGACTGCGAGATCAAGGTCACGGGCGATATCCATAAGTGCGTGCAATGCGGACGTTGTGACATAAAGGGATTGGTGGAAATCGGCCGCAAGTACCGAATCGACATCTCGGTGGCCACCGGCGGCACCCTGGCCCGGAAGGTTATTGTGGAGAAACGCCCAAAGCTCGTATTGGCCGTGGCCTGCGAGCGTGATCTTACCTCCGGTATCAAGGATTGCTACCCCCTGCCGGTGATCGGCATCCTCAATGATCGTCCCTATGGTCCCTGCTTCAATACCACGGTTGACGTTGCCAAGATCGATGCTGCCCTCAACCAGATCATAATACAGGAAGAGCCAATGGCATAACGACAGCGGTGACTGCAATTACGAAAGGGCGTGCTTTATGCCCGCTACTGAAATCTACCCATAAATTCTGCGGAAGAACCGTAACATAAATGCATCATTCAATATTTTGAATATACTTTTGCAAATGGCTCGAATATCAGGCAATAATAATTGTCGCGGCATGCTATTAAAAATATCTTGACTTTGTTGTTTTGGTGAGTATATTTAGAAATCGATTTTAAAACCATACGCGTAGCGTTTAAATGGTCAATTACAAAAAGAAAAAAGGAGACACAATGAAAAAGCTTATAACACTGACACTCGTACTGGCACTTGCCGCTGCTTTCACTGCTGGTTGCAAGAAAAAAGAAGAAGCACCTGCACCTGCACCTGCTGTTGAGGCACAAGTGCCTGTTCAGGCTCCCATGTCTGCTACCACTACCAATACCACTACCACTACCACTACCACTCCTGCTCCTGAGCAGAAACACTAAGACTAAAATCAGTTTCAGGATTAAAGGCCTGCGGGAAATCCCGCAGGCCTTTTTTTGTGGTACAGGCATGGTGTAACACAATCTTTAGACTGAAGTTCCTCTTCAAAAAAAGTGCAATTCACCATTGATATAAGCATGATACATCAATATCTGCCTACACGCCGCTGTCTACATTCGGATTGTGGAGAGAAGATCGAATGCACGTTGCTGCTCCATTGATGAGATTGTATCCATGGTGAATGCCGGGGAGTTGTCTGCCGGGTTTTTATAACGACATACATTGCGTACAATAGTTGACAGACCTTTCAAAAGGGTTTGAAAGCTGTGAACCTCTGTTCCATCCTCAAGCTTTTTGGTTGCAACTTTTTTCAGAGCCTGGGCACTGCGTTTGGCAGCCGCCACCGGGTCTCTTGTCTTTTTTCCTTCCTTGATTCTTAAAACGTCCCAATGGGCGGGGAATTTACCCTAAACACCGATTAAATGGTTGCTCTGTAGGTTTGTTTGTGATATATAAAAAAATTCGTCGGGGAGTAGCGCAGTCTGGCAGCGCACCTGCCTTGGGAGCAGGGGGTCGCTGGTTCGAATCCAGTCTCCCCGACCAAATAATTCAAGGGGTTACAGCTTGTTCTGTAGCTCCTTTTTTGATTCATGGAACCTCTCATGGAACCTCTGTTGCTTTGTTGCATGTTTTTACTTCTTCTCTTTGTACCCATGAGACTTTAGAAACTTCCTGGCAATATCTACCAACTCTTCATTCAGCTTACCATTCCAGATGAGCGAGTTCTGTTCACACACCTCAAAAAGACTCTCGAATATGGCTGACTCATTTTCAATCAGCGTGGGATACCGGGGATTGAGTGTGCCCGGACGCCATTTTGATGGTTTTTGTAATTCATCAAGCACTGTACGCATATGGATGTACGCATTACTCGCAAAACTCTTGTATTCTGAATTTGTGGCAAGTCCCAGGTTCTGCTTGGTCTTCAAAAACTCAGTCGTAATACCATCGCCATCTACCTCAAAATTGCTGTTCTGTGCCAACCGTACCAACCGCATCAGATGCTCAACATCCATCTCTTCCAAGAAACCGATCTGAAGCAGAGGAGTAAAATCCGCTCCTTCAATGACATGCTCTTCCAAAGTTTCCAGTGCTTTTGAAACGCACCCATCCAACTCCGGTTTCTGTAGCAGCAAAAAACTGAATGGCCTGTCCGCCTTCCCCAGAAAAATGATCCGCCCATCATCCCCTTGGTACCAGGCGAACCGTGTAATCTGATTTTCCTCGCAAAAGCCCGACAAATTATTGGTCAGCTCTTTGGCAAGCGCGGGTAAATGCCGCGGCGCCGGAACCATGGGTTGCCAGACCGCCGCATCCAGTGATGGGCTGCCGTACATCAGATAGCCGGACGGTACGTTCAGCGCGGCAGAGAGCTTCGGAACCGCATCATGGGAAGGGGCGTTGTTGCCCTTCTCCCAGATACTGATCGATCCCCTGGGCAGTCCGCTTCTGGTCGAAAGCAGATCCTGTGTTAGTCCATTCAGTATCCTGAGTGTTGTCAGTCGTTCATTTCGTTCCATAGTGTCTTATTTCATACACTAAAATTATTTTTGTTGCATTACTTTTATGCTTGATATTCTAACGTTAGGATATATATTGATAGCAAGAAATTCAACGGAGGTAATTTCATGTATCTGGCCGCAGCTGAAATGGCACTCGAACATATTGCCAATTACAAACCACAGGGATGCATCGTTGATCCCCTGATTGCCGACAAGACATTACGGAAAAAGGTCTTCGGGGTCTCCAACGTGACCTGGTGGCACTGGCGCAAACAGGGGAAGCTGCCGAAGTCGCTCACCATCGGTCGCCGGCGTTTCTATCGACGCTCGGACATTGAAGCCTGGTTCGATGAGATGGTCTCGGCAGAGCCTGCTGATGCCAAGTAGTACCTGAGAATGAGTTATCCGATCAAAAGTCAGGCTGTTTTGGACCTGGCTGGATGGGCACCCATGGGAGATCTGATCGATCACAGCTGGTTCCGTCACATCCGGCGCAAGAACAAACCGTACTATCAGGCCATATTGCTCCTGGGACGGATCACCTACATGTATCGACCGGTGGACGTCCTTGACCCGAGAAACCAGCTGGTAATCGGACGCGCCCAGAAATTCGAAGCGGACCTGTGGCAGCAGAGCCGAAGATCGATGGCCACCTATTTCGGCATGTCCATGAATGATGTGGACGCTGCTCTGGAGGCCTTGAAACGTATTGGAGTGATCTGGACGGAATTGAGAACCATCGTCATCAAGGGGCAGCGCATGTCCAACACCATGTACATCGGACTTAACACTTCGATATTACAGGAAATATCAACACCTATGGGTCTACAGAGGGATACAAATACAGAGATTACCCAGAAGATACCCCAGAAAAGCAGAAGCAGGGCTGCTGCCAGGAAATCTCGATTTTCTGCAAAACAGATCATTTCACAGGCCGTCCGGGAAGCAATCGCAGCCCTTTCCCCATCCCTTCAACTGGATGCCTGCCAGATCGCCCATGAGGAAGCTGAGGCCGGTGATGAGGTAATCGCCAGCAACTTCCTGTTGATGGCCTCACGGAAGGATCTCACCGGCGGGTTGTTGCGCAGTGCGGTACGCAAGGATTATGCAGCTGATCAACGTAAACAGGTGATGGACCAGGAAGCAATCCAGCAGAAAAACCTCGCCAATAAAAAGGCCGATGAGCACCAGCGTACCGTAGAGGAAGAGGAACAATCGCAAGCTGCCCGGGAATGGTGTGCCAGCGAAGAAGGCAGACAGTTTCTTCACCTGTTCGAGCCACTGCCGGAACCTATGCTGTCGGAAGAAGACCAGGAGTCGCGGGAACGTGTCCAGAGAGAGAGACTCAATCTGCAGCGCCAGGAATTGCTCAATGCCGGTCTCCTGGGCAGTCCCCATGACTTGGTTCTGTGTTCACAAATGAGCACAAATGCTGTCAGCAGCACGTAGGTGAACAGCAAATAATTACGAATGATCGCTATGTTGCAGCCATATAGGAAAAAAACAAAACAGTTACAATTTTCAGATAGGAGAGATTTTTAGCAGCATCATTGCCCGGTGTACCCAGAGCCGTCGAGCCTATTGGCCCGGCCGGACACCACCCACGGGATTGGCCAACCTAAGCAGAGCCCTTTCATGTCGAGGTACACGCACCTCCCCCTCGCATGACCGTACGCAGTCAGAAATCCGAAGACGGCCGGGAATCCCCCCGGAACCGGCGCACTGGGAAGGCGTTTCCGCTCAACGATATGTATCTGTTGGCCCGGAATCTGAGGAAGGACCGGGATACCCCCGAAGTTCGGCGCCCTGGAAAGGCATTTTCTGGCAGGCACAATCGAGGACCTGTTTAACGTGATCCACCGGTAGAGTCCCGGTTCACGATAGACAGCAGGACAGATGGCAGGAATCCTTGCCAGGTACACATACAAGGGACACTACGAAAAGCAGGAAGACGGAGCTGCTACCGTCGGCATGGCGATGCCGAAAAAAGAGCATGTCATCTCAACACGCAGGCCGACAACGGCCAGAGGTAATCAATGAAACACAGGTGGCCAACCTCACTGCACTCCCAGACTGAAGCGGTTTTCCACTGTGTCCGCTCCATTGGAAAGTCGAAGATGGACACCCATGAGGGAATCCGTTCATTCGGATCATGGGAAGTCTACAAGGGTGAGGCCCATCGTTTAGCCGAATTCATGCATAAGAAGGGACGAATCAGCATCCTCGATACCCTGTCGGTACAAAACGACATGGCCGAGTACCTAGAAGAGCGACTGGCTCACTACGTCGAAAAGAAACGTTCACGCCAGACCATGGAGACGATCCTGTCAGCACTGGGAAAGTTCGAGTACGCCATCAATCACTATATCGAGATCCACGCTCTGGATATTCCCAGACTGGAAACAGAAAAGCTCCGCATGGAGTTCTACGCCCGCAGCCGGAAACTGCTGCGCAAATCGAGCAAGATCTTTGACAACCGGGCCTACCCCGATCCGATTCGGCTTATCGCAGCGATCACTGATGGAACCTTCCAGTTACAGGCATCACTACAGTACGAAGGCGGCCTGCGAACCGAAGGGGTCGGCGCACCCAGCAACCGGCGGTTGAAAAACCCGCTTACCAGTAATGGGCTGCGCGGTATCGGTACTGATCCGGTCACCGCATCCCCTGTGGGTGTTGTCGCCTCGGTGGAGAAAGGTGGTAAGGAGACGGAGCACTACGTTTCCGTCCCGACCTACCGGAGGCTGGAAGAATATATTTACCGTCACGGAAAGCTGGAGAGCGACTACTTCGCCTATGTGGGGGCAATCAACACGGCTGCAAAGTCTACCGGACAGTATGCCCCGGGCCGCGGCAGCCATGGTCTGAAACACAACTTCGCCCAAGAGCGTTACCTGGAGTGCATCAAGTATGGCATGAGCCACGAGCAGGCGCTGCAGCAGACCTCCCTGGAAACCTCCCACTTCCGGCTGCGGGAAACCCTGACCTATACAAGAGGATGAAATGACCGATCAACTGAGCATGATAACCGGCCTGACAGAGCAAGAGCGCAAAAAGCTCTTTTCCTGGGTGGCGTCGCTGCCTGAGGAAATGATCATCGAAATTTTCCAGGAGGGAGTAAAGAAGTCTTTCCAGCTCAAAGCTGAGCGCCCAGACCTGTCCGGCCGAATCACCAAGTACTGCGCCTTTGTCATGGCGGCCCGCAAAGGGGGCTGGGACACCGTGAAGGGTAAAGCCTACCGGTT
>JBAYZR010000041.1:0-16019 GCA_041672425.1 Pedobacter sp.
ACCTGTCGCGTGGGCTTGACGTTGTGCTTGAACTTAATCGCGGAATTGAGGGAAGCCTAGATGGGTTGAATCCGGAATTATTTTACATAGAATCAACCAAAACGCCGTGAGTTCGGATTTAACAGGGTCTCACGGCGTTCTATATGCCTTGTGGGAGGTTTATCAGTGAGGATCCGATCGGGTTTGCGGGCGGGGATGTGAATGTGATGGGGTATGTCCAAAATAATCCGGTTAACTTTATCGACCCGACCGGGCTTTTCTGGTTTCGGCAGGATTGGCAAACACCTGGTGTCGTCGGACGTCCAGGTACACCAGTCCCACCAGGCGGCGCAGTCAGTGAGGTTATAGAGCGGAATGTGCCGGCAGGCTATACCTTTGGAGCGATGCATGACGGTTTTGTGGATGCCGCTACCAGTGTCGGCATTCCAGACGCGTTGGCTAATATTCCTTCGATGATTCCAATGTACGCTGTGGCACTAGGCACAGAAGTATTGAGGACTTTGGGAATCCTTAATCAACCGACGCCTACGGCGCAACCAACCACTACGAGGCAACCAGCCCCATGCAAATGAACATACTAAATTATGCAATAGTGCGGGCCGTCATCGTATTTACGCTATTCACTATGATTAGCACCATCTTTTGTGGCGTCATTTACGCAAGCGGACAGCCGCAGTCTGGGAATAGATATAAGATTATCCGACCTGTGTATTTGGTGGCTGGATATTACAGCCTTGACAATAGACAAGTAAGCAGAGAGACGGCACGAGCATATTTGGAATCAGAGAAAATTCACAAGCGGTCTTGGATGGCATTTCAATGCGAAGTGCCGGTAGGCACGATCATGACCATCATTGGCCCGGCGCCAAAAGTCTGGCATCTCCCTTTTTTGGCCAATCGGTACTTTGTCCGATTAGACCCCGACCTGTCGCGTGGGCTTGACGTTGTGCTTGAACTTAATCGCGGAATTGAGGGAAGCCTAGATGGGTTGAATCCGGAATTATTTTACATAGAATCAACCAAAACGCCGTGAGTTCGGATTTAACAGGGCCTCACGGCGTTCTATATGCCTTGGAGAAAATTTGGGACACTTCCCATATTACGTTGAATTGCTGGACAATCTAGCAGAAAAACTAGGAAGTGTCCCCTGTTTTTCCCCACAAGACAAGGGCTTGATAATTGTTGACAAGACCGAAGTAAAACGGCTTCGTGATCTTAGACGTAGAATGGGCAGGTTTAATCCTGTGCCAAATTTAGGTGGCCCAGGTTACAGACCAATCCCAGTTACTACCATTGTAGAAGATGCAGTTCACCGAGACTCAAAACATTCCTTATTCATCCAACTGGTTGATGTTAATGCATATTTACTTATGCAGAAGTATGCGCCATACAAATATGTTAAGAAACAAGGCGGGAAAAATTATTTAGACAGATTAACCCCTGTACTCTGTACAGTTGCAAGCAGGACAAACCCATTGAGAATTGTGGAACGATGGGGTAGGACAAAAGAAAAGGGCTCTTGCGAGCCCGGTAGATCCTACCGCCGAGACTGGCTCGGTTTCAGACCTAGCCTAAATATAGCACTTACAGCCTAATACTACTCCGACAGTTGCATAATTCCAGGTTTCGTTTTCCGTTTTTGGGACGTGATCTGGTAGGATTTCAAACAACAATCATAGAAAATTATCCAAAATTTCCATTTTCCTAGGAGAATTATATAGCCATTTTACTATGTGTCTGAGTAGTACTAATAGTCAATAATATTGTCAAAGTGTCAAAGAGCAAAGCATAAATCTGTGCATCTAAATGTATGGTCACAAATCTATACAAGGAGCACAGGAGCACAAAAATAAATCTATAGATTGCTTGACCTTCACCAATATCGACATCTGGACGGAGATAGTGAAATGAATTCCCAACAATGGATCGAAAAATCAGACAAATACATCATGAAGACCTACGGTCGTTATCCAATTGTGCCTGTCAGGGGCAAGGGGTGCCGATTGTGGGATGCAGACGGCAAGGAGTATCTGGACTTCCTGGGCGGGGTGGCGGTCAACAATCTGGGACATTGCCACCCAAAGGTGGTTGCGGCCCTACAGGCGCAGGCTGCTGAACTGATCCACTGTTCCAATTATTACCAGATCCCTCAGCAGATCGAGTTGGCCGAACTGCTCTGTAGCCATTCCTTTGCCGACAAGGCATTTTTCTGCAATAGCGGGGCTGAGGCCAATGAGGCTGCTATCAAGCTTGCCAGAAAATTCAGCCGCGACAAGTTCGGTCCTGAGCGCTACGAGATTATTACCGCTGCTGAATCATTTCACGGCCGTACCATGGCAACTGTTTCAGCCACTGGTCAGGAGAAGGTTCAGCGTTTTTTTGATCCACTGCTGCACGGTTTTACGCACGTTCCATTCAATGATGCAATTGCGCTGGAGGCTGCTGTAACGCCCAATACCTGTGCCATCATGCTGGAACCGATCCAGGGCGAGGGGGGTGTTAATGTGCCGTCGCCCGGCTATTTTCATGAGGTGCGGCGCATCTGCGACGAGCATGGTTTGATTCTGATCTTCGACGAGGTTCAGGTCGGGATGGGGAGGACTGGTAAACTTTTTGCCTATGAGCATTTTGATGTGACGCCCGATATCATGACACTGGCCAAAGCCTTGGCCGGCGGGGCGCCGATCGGCGCCATGCTGGCGAAAGACGATTTTGCCGCTGCCTTTACGCCCGGCACCCACGGATCGACCTTCGGCGGTAACCCGCTGGTCTGCGCTGCTGCTATTGCCACTGTGAGGACGATCCTTGAGGATGGCATCCTCAACCGTACTGAAGAAATCGGCGAGTATCTGGTGGGGGAATTGGAGGCGTTGGGGAAAAAATATCCCTTTGTCATTGAAGTGCGTGGTCTCGGCCTGATGATCGGCATGAGTCTGACCATCCCTGGCGCGGATATTGTCAAAAAGGGGCATAGTCGCGGCGTGCTGCTCAATGTGACCCACGACACGGTGCTCCGTTTCGTGCCGGCGCTGATTGTTACCAAGCAGGAGATTGATCAGATGATTGTAATCCTTGACGGCATCTTTGCCGAGGTTTAGTAAGTTAGAATAGTTAACGAACTTATCCGGTTTTCCGGGTGAGCTATAAAAAGGGGAGAGAGATGGCGCGACATTTTCTGGCGTTGCACGATTTCAATGAAATTGAGCTTTACGGTATGCTGACACTGGCCCGCGAGTTGAAGGGAAAACAGAAGCGGGGTGTCCCTCACAGGTTGCTGGACGGCAAGACAGTTGCCTTGATTTTCGAAAAAGCCTCCACCCGCACCAGAGTCTCCTTTGAGGTGGGTGTATTTCAACTGGGCGCCCATGGCCTGTTCATGTCATCCGGCACATCCCAGATGGGGCGCGGAGAGCCGATCAAGGACACTGCCCGGGTCATGGCCCGCTACTGCGACGGTGTTATGATCCGCACCTTTGGTCAGGAGATTGTGGAAGAATTTGCCGAATATTCCGATGTGCCTGTTATCAACGGTCTGACCGATCTTTTTCATCCCTGCCAGATCATGGCCGACCTGCTGACGGTCATTGAGCACAAACGCACCTACGAAGGTCTGAAATATGCTTGGGTGGGTGATGGCAACAATGTGGCCAATACCTGGATTGAAGCTGCCGCCATTTTCGGATTTGACCTGATACTGGCCTGCCCTCATGGGTACGAACCGGACCGTCAGGTCATGGCCTGGGCACAGGCAAAGGCGCCTGGCAGAATCACGCTTACCAACGATCCCAAACTGGCAGTGACAGGCGCTGACGTCATCAATACCGATGTATGGGCCAGCATGGGGCAGGAGGCCGAGCAGAAGGAGCGTGAGAATGCTTTTGTCGGCTATTGCCTGGACGATACCCTCCTGGCTCTGGCCAAGTCGGATTGTGTTGTGCTACACTGCCTGCCAGCCCATCGTGGCGAGGAAATATCCGATTCGGTAATCGAAGGGAAAAACTCGGTTGTATGGGATGAGGCGGAGAATCGCTTGCACGTGCAGAAGGCGATCATGGCAACATTGATAGGTGGAGTGTAATCTGAATATCGATATAATATTTTGATATTGTGTCGATATTGCTGAATATTAATCAACTAAGGAGACTAAGCAGATGGCAAACGAGCAAAAACAGGACATCAAAAAGATCGTGCTGGCCTATTCGGGCGGCCTGGATACCTCTATCATCCTTAAATGGCTCAAGAACGAGTATGGATGCAAGGTAGTCGCCTTTTCGGCTGATCTGGGACAGGGTGACGAGCTTGATTCGATCCGTGAGAAGGCATTGGCTACAGGCGCTGACAAGGTCTACATCGACGACTTGAAAGAGGAGTTCGTCAAGGACTTTGTCTTCCCGATGTTTCGCTCCAACGCTATATACGAGGGGCATTATCTGTTGGGGACATCCATTGCCCGACCGTTGATCGCCAAACGCCAGATGGAAATTGCCGCCAGGGAAAAAGCGGATGCAGTTTCTCACGGCGCTACCGGCAAGGGTAATGACCAGGTACGTTTTGAGTTGGCCTATTATCACTTTGATCCTGCCATAAAGGTTGTTGCTCCCTGGCGTGAATGGGACCTGAACAGTCGTCAGGCGCTGATTGAGTACGCCAGGAAGAACGACATTCCAATCCCGACCACCAAGAAACGTCCATGGTCATCTGACCGGAATCTGCTGCATATCTCCTTCGAGGGTGGCATTCTGGAAGATACTTGGGCCGAGGCGCCGGAAGATATGTATGTTTTGACCAAATCGCCGGAAAAGGCGCCCAACAAGCCGCAATATGTAGAGGTCGAGTTCAAGAACGGCAATGCAGTGGCCGTGGACGGCGAGCAGATGACGCCGGCCCTGTTGCTTGCTCACCTCAACTACATTGGCGGACAGCATGGCATTGGTCGGGTGGACTTGCTTGAGAACCGTTCGGTCGGTATGAAGTCACGCGGTGTGTACGAGACCCCAGGAGGCTCCATTCTGCGGGAGGCTCATTCCGCTGTGGAGCAGATCACGATGGATCGTGAAGTTATGCGTATCCGCGATGGTCTGATCCCCGAGTATGCCCGTCTGGTCTACGCCGGATACTGGTTTTCGCCTGAGCGGCTGATGCTGCAGACCTTGGTGGATGATTCCCAGAAGTGTGTTAATGGTGTGGCCCGTGTCAAACTTTACAAGGGGCTGTGCCGCACTGTCGGTCGGAAATCGGAGACCGATTCGCTCTTCAACCTGGACTTTGCTACCTTTGAAAAGGATCAGGTATTCAATCAGGCCGATGCCGAGGGCTTCATCCAGATCAACTCGTTGCGCTTGCGGATCAGGTCGCTGATGAAGGCGAACCGGAAAAAATAACAACAGCGTTTTTTTCACCGATATCCAATGTATGGGGGGTACGGCTTGTCCGTCCCCCTTATATTATTCGTTGAACAAGATTTTGTATTTGTAGGTCGTGTTTGGCGAAGTCGTTACGCGATAAACCGCTACTGCCACTTACAAAGAGACTTTTTAAAGCCCCCAACTAATGAAGCTAACCGACACAGAAAAACAGGAAATTATCCGTTATCTGGAGGCTGAAAAGCCGCTGCCTGACAAGTATCGCTTTCTGCTGTTCGGCGAAAAGCGCGAGGTGGAACTGGTTTGGAACGGCAAGAGCGGCGAGGTCTGCAATATCGTGCTGCCGTTCCAGGTGATCGAGCAGGTGGACGAGCCGCGCTCGGAAAAGCCCTCTTCCCTGCAACTCGGCCTGTTCGACACCGACAGCCGTGGCCGCCAGCTCAAGGGGTGGACCAATAAGCTCATTTGGGGCGATAACAAGCTGATTCTCTCCAGCCTGAAGAACGGACCACTGCGGGAAGAGATCGAAAAACAGGGGGGTTTGAAGCTCATCTACATTGACCCTCCCTTCGACGTAGGCGCGGATTTCTCCATGGACATCGAGATCGGCGGCGACACCTTCACCAAGCGCCCCAACGTGCTTGAAGAGCTGGCCTACCGGGACACCTGGGGCAAGGGGGCGGATTCCTTCATCGCCATGATCTACGAACGGCTGGTACTGATGCGGGATTTGCTGGCGGAGGACGGGAGTATTTATGTGCATTGTGATTGGCGGGTTAATGCCTACATTAGGCTTGCTCTCGAAGAAGTTTTTGGTAGAGAACGATTCCAAAACGAAATTGTTTGGCTCCGAACTAACGCTCACAATATGCAAACGCAAGGCTATGTTCGCTCACAAGAAACTATCTTCTTTACTGCCAAATCAGACGTCTTTATTTTCAATGAGCAAAGAACAGACTATGGTGATGCTCAACTAAGTCGGTACAAAAAAGACGAAAATGGACGACTATACACTGGTCGTGACATGACTTTTTCGTCGGCAAACCCAACCCGTCAATTTGAATGGCGAGGCACAAAGCCCCCATCAAATCGCTCTTGGGGCTATCCGTTAGAGAAACTGGAGGAACTTTGGTCTCAAGGTCGTATTTTGACGAAACAAGACGGTAAACCACGGCTCGACGGGCTAAAGGTTTATCTTGATGAGACTAAAGGCAAACCGCTAACTACTCTTTGGGATGACGTCGGTCGTATTGGGAATACATCAGCGGAACGTCTTGGTTACCCCACCCAAAAGCCCGAAGCCCTTATCGAACGCATCATCAAAGCCTCTTCCAACGAAGGCGACCTGATCGCTGACTTCTTCTGCGGCTCCGGCACCGCCGCTGCCGTGGCCGAGAAACTGGGTCGCAAGTGGATTACATCCGACCTGGGTAAATTCGCCATCCATACTACCCGCAAACGGCTGATCGGTGTGCAGAGGGAGCTGAAGAAGGCCGACAAGCCATACCGCGCCTTTGAAATCCTCAACCTGGGCAAGTACGAGCGCCAGCACTACATCGGTGTGAACCCCAACCTGCGCGACGTGGAAAAGCAGAAACAGTTGGAAGAGAAGGAAGCGGCCTTCCTCGACCTGATCCTGCGCGCCTACCGGGCCGAGAAGACGGATGGTTTTGCCTCATTTCACGGCAAGAAGGCTGGGCGGCTGGTGGCGGTGGGGCCGGTCAACCTTCCGGTTACGCGGTTGTTCGTGGAAGAGATTATCCTGGAGTGCCGCAAGAAGCACATCACCAGAGTGGACATCCTGGGCTTCGAGTTCGAGATGGGTCTGTTTCCCAACGTGTTGGACGAGGCCAAAGCCAAGGGGATCGACATCGCCCCAAAATATATCCCGGCGGATGTGTTCGACAAGCGTGCGGTGGAAAAGAATCAGGTGGTGTTCCATGACGTTTCCTTCATCGAGGTAAAACCGATCATCAAAAAGAACAGCGTGGCGGTGGAGTTGACCGACTTCTCGGTGTTCTATTCCCAGGGATCCATCGCCTCCGCCGAGGCCAGCCTCAAGGACAAGCAGAGCAGGATCGTGGTGGAGAAGGGCCAGATTGTGAAGGTGAGCAAGGACAAGGACGGTATCGTCAGCCGCGAGTCGCTCACCAAAAACTGGACCGACTGGATCGATTACTGGTCGGTGGATTTTGATTTCGAAAACAAACGGGAGATAATACGCACACAGAATGCCGAGTCCGGCGAATGGGAAGAGGTCTGGACCGGGGATTATGTCTTTGAAAACGAATGGCAATCGTTCCGCACCAAGAAAGATCGCTCTTTAGAGCTGGTGAGTGTGTTTCAAGAATGCGAACCGGGCAGGCGTAAGATTGCGGTCAAGGTGGTTGATATCTTTGGTAACGACACGATGACGATTATTGAGGTGAGAATATGAACCGGACGACCGAGGCAATAGACAACGTTCAGGAATCGCGAATTGCCAAGGAGGCAAGGAAGCAATGATAACACTCATTGAGGCAAAAAACTTTCGCTGCCTTCGTTATATCCGCCAGCCATTGGGACCTTTTCATGTCTTGGTCGGTCCTAACGCCAGCGGCAAGACGACATTCCTGGATGTGGTGGCATTTCTTGGAAATCTGGTTTCAAATGGCCTGGATTCGGCTGTTGGAGAGAGAACCCAGAACTTTCAGGATCTTCTGTGGAAAAGGTCAGGTTCCGAGTTTGAGCTGGCTATAGAGGCGGCTATTCCCGAGGATCGTCGAAGGCTTCTACGTGGCAAGGATTATGATACCGTCCGTTACGAGGTCTCCTTTGGCATTGACGCCAATACCGAAGAGATTGTGATTCAGACAGAGAAGGTGCTGCTCAAAAAAGCATTATCCGACACGGAAGCGCCTCGACAAATAACCCTCTTTCCTGAATCCCACGTGCCGCCGGAATCCATAATCACGGCAAAAGGAGTCAAAGGGACACAAACAGTCATCAAAAAGGTTTCCGGTGGAAACGATAATTTCTACTCCGAGGTGTACCAGGAAAAGGGGAAGGGATGGGCGCCGGCCTTCAAGCTTGGACCGCGCAAGTCGGCTCTCGGTAATCTGCCGGAGGATGAATCGAAGTTTCCCGTCTCAACATGGCTGAAAAGGCTTTTGACCGATGGCGTCCAGCAGTTTATTCTCAACAGCATGCTGATCCGCAAGGCCAGTCCACCGGGGCAGATACGCGGCTTCAAGCCGGATGGTTCCAATCTCCCCTGGGTGATCGACGGGTTGGAAAAGAAGAAACCCGATAACTTCAAAAACTGGATTGAGCATCTAAAAACCGCCCTTCCCGATCTGGAAAATATTCGCACTATAGAACGGCCAGACGATAAGCATCGCTATCTGGTCATCTGTTATCAGGGAGGGCTGGAAGTCCCCTCATGGATGGCTTCGGACGGCACTCTTCGACTGTTGGCGTTGACTCTTCCGGCCTACCTGCCGGATTTCACCGGAGTCTATCTGATCGAGGAACCGGAAAACGGTATCCATCCCCGTGCAGTGGAAACCATGTTCCAGTCGCTGTCATCGGTTTATGATGCCCAGATATTGCTGGCCTCTCATTCACCGGTTATTCTCAGTATGGTTGATGTGGACAATGTGCTCTGTTTTGCCAAGACCACGGCGGGAGCAACCGATATTGTACAGGGAAGCAGGCACCCGGCTCTTAGGGAGTGGCAGGGGGAAACGAACCTGGGAGTCCTTTTTGCCGGAGGAGTGCTTGGATGATAAACAGACATCTCCCCCAAGACATGGTAGTTCTGGTTGCCGATAAAAACATGGAATTTGCGGTAAAAGGCATTTTCGGGCGTTTTCAGTCCATGAAAATGCGGGAAGTAAACCCGGTTTTTCATGTGCATCCAGAGCACGATCCCGGTTGTTTGCTGCGCGGACACATGTTTCTCAATCTCTTTGTGCATCAATTCGCTCATGCATTGATACTGCTTGACCGCGAGGGTTGCGGTCAGGAAATACGCCCCAGAGAGGCGTTGGAGGCTGAAATTGAAACCAGGTTATCGCAATCGGGGTGGGGGAACAGAGCAGCATCTATTGTCATAGACCCTGAGTTGGAAATATGGGTCTGGAGCGATTCACCTCATGTAGACAGTGTGCTGGGGTGGGAAGGCAAGAACCTTGCTTTGAGGCACTGGTTGCAGCAGAGCGGTTTTTTGGCGGCAGGTCAGGTCAAACCGGAACGTCCTAAAGAAGCTCTGGAGCTTGCCCTTAGGACGGCTCGAAAACCACGATCATCCTCCCTGTATCTACAACTTGCCCAGAAAGTCAACCTTGAGCGGTGCATTGATCAATCGTTTATCAAACTCAAAACGATCCTGCAAGAGTGGTTCCCCGATGATCGCGTTTCAGATACTACCGAGGAATTTTACTGATGGCCCTGCACAAGGATTTTCCTTCATCACCCCATGCTATCCTCGATCCTTCCCTTCGCTGGTTTCCGGCGGATGAAGCGTTGCGTACATCCAGCTTCGAAAAGCTGCTACCACCACTGGTATCGGAACTGCGCAAGCAGGTGAAGGCGTGGCGCGACAGCGGATATGCAAAGGCTACGGAAACCAGTCACAGCCTGCTCAACTGGTGGTTCAAGACGCCGCATCTTATTCCCAGGGCAGACGGGACGATGATGGAATTCCAGTATTACTTTGCCCAGCGGGAGGCCCTGGAGACCATCATTTACCTGTATGATGTGGTGGGGGTGAAGGACAAGTACGACCTTATGCGTTTTGATACTTCCGGCTTGGTGTCCACAGGTATGTTCGACGAAACCTGGCGGCGCTTTGTAGTGAAGATGGCCACCGGCAGCGGCAAGACCAAGGTGATGAGCCTTGTGCTGGCCTGGAGCTATTTCCACAAGTTGTATGAGCCGGATTCTGAACTTGCACGCAACTTCCTGGTCATCACGCCAAACATCATAGTGCTGGACCGCATCTACAAGGACTTCCAGGGTCTGCGAATCTTCTTCGATGATCCGGTTCTGCCGGACAACGGTGTGGATGGCCGCAACTGGCGAGACGATTTTCAGCTTACCCTGCACATTCAGGATAATGTCCGTGTTACAAGCCCCATCGGCAATATCTTCCTGACCAACATCCACAGGGTCTATTCGGGTGACGACATTCCTCCTTCGCCCGAAGATGACAACACCATGGATTACTTCCTGGGCAAGCGCCCTACCGGCGCAACAACCGACTCCAAGGTGGATCTGGGGATGATCGTGCGCGACATCGACGAACTTATGCTACTGAACGACGAGGCGCACCACATCCACGACAGCCGCCTGGCATGGTTCAAGTCCATTGAGGAGATACACAACCGCCTGAAGCAGAAAGGCAACGCCCTTTCCCTGCAAGTTGACGTGACAGCGACACCGAAGCACAACAATGGCGCGATATTCGTACAGACCGTGGTCGATTACCCACTGGTGGAGGCTATTTCGCAAAACGTGGTGAAGCACCCCGTGCTCCCTGACGCCGCCAGTCGCGACAAACTGGCCGAGCGTCAGAGTGCCAAGTACACGGAGAAATATGCCGACTACATACATCTGGGCGTCCTGGAATGGCGAAAGGCTTATACTGAACACGAGAAGATGGGGATGAAGGCCATCCTGTTCGTGATGACCGACGACACCAAGAACTGCGATGATGTGGCACAATACCTGGAAGGTAATTATCCTGACCTGAAAGATGCGGTGCTGGTCATTCACACCAAGGATAACGGCGAGATTTCCGAATCCGTCACCGGCAAGAACAAGGAAGAGCTTGAGAAACTGCGTAAGCAGGCCAACGAGATAGACGGTATTGACAGCCCATGCAAGGCGATTGTCTCCGTACTTATGCTGAAAGAGGGGTGGGACGTTCGCAATGTGACTACCATCGTGGGGCTGCGCGCCTATTCGGCCAAGAGCAACATCCTACCGGAGCAAACCCTGGGGCGGGGGCTGCGCAAGATGTATCCAGGTGACGTTGAGGAATACGTCAGCGTTGTTGGAACCGATGCCTTCATGGATTTTGTGGAGTCAATCCAGGCTGAAGGCGTGGTATTAGAGCGCAAGCCGATGGGTGAAGGCGCCGGTGCAAAGACCCCGCTGGTGGTGGAAATAGACAGAGAGAACGAAAAGAAGGATATCGAGGCGCTGGATATTGAAATCCCGGTCATGACGCCCCGTGTTTACCGGGAGTACAAAAGCTTGGGCGACCTGGACGTGGCGGCAATCGGCAACGGCAAGGTGGTCTATCAGCAGTTCAGCGAGGAAGAACAGCGGGAAATCGTCTTCAAGGACATCACGACGGGTGAGGTTACACATTCCACCATAATGGACATTGCTGGCATAGCGGATTACCGTAGCGTAATCGGATACTTCACTCAGACCATCATGAAAGACCTGCGGCTAATAAGCGGTTATGACGTGCTGTACGGCAAGGTGAAAGCTTATGTTCAAAACGAGCTGTTTGAGCGGGTGGTAGAGCTTGAAGACCACAACACATTGCGCAATCTCTCTGAACTCACCGCCACCAAGATGCTGATAGAAAGCTTCAAGAAGGCCATCAATGCTCTCACCGTGCAGCACAAGGGCGACGCTGAAATCCGCGACACCATCAAGCTGCGACAGACCCGACCCTTTGTGGTAAAGGACCAGGGCTATCTAATCCCGAGAAAAAGCGTATTCAACAAGATCATTGGTGACAGCCATTTCGAGTTGTTATTTGCCCGTTTCCTGGACGACTGCGAGGATGTGCTTTCCTATGCCAAGAACTATCTGGCGGTGCATTTCAAGCTGGATTACGTGAACGTCGATGGTGACATTTCCAACTATTTCCCGGATTTTCTGGTCAAGACCTCTTCAGGCGTAATTTATATTGTTGAAACCAAGGGGCAGGTTGATATCAACGTATCGCTGAAAATGCGGCGCTTGCGACAATGGTGCGATGACATAAACAAAGTCCAGGATGCGGTTCGATATGATTTAGTGTATGTTGATGAAGAAGGTTTCGGAAAATACAGGCCGAAGAGTTTTGAAGAGTTGACACGGTCATTTCAAAACTATCATTGAGCACAAAAAACTGGTAAACAAATGACAAAAACCAAGTCCAAGTACAAGAAAGAACACATCGTTACCTCGGTGGTGGCGGTGATTGTGGACGACGAAGGGCGGGTGCTTCTGACCAAGCGGAATGTTCCGCCCTTCAGGGATCTGTGGGTTATGCCGGGTGGCAAGGTTGATCTGGGCGAGCCGCTCCTGGAGGCGCTAAAACGGGAAGTACACGAAGAGGTGGGGCTTGAGGTAGAAATCGAAGGGTTGATCGATGTCTTCGAACACCTTACGCCGGGTGAGGAAAATTGCCACTTTGTGATTCTTTATTACCGTTGCCGCCCGCTTTATTGCGATATTGTCCACAACGAGCAAGAGGTGGCCGAGGCTGCCTGGGTTCCTTGCAGCGACCTTTCCTGCTATACAATACCGGCCGGAGCACGCTACATACTGGGGAAGGTTTTCCCGGAGTTTTCTTCGCTTGCCAACCTGGGTATTGCCGATGCCTGAAATCATCGACAAGAAGGTCAATCTCGAATTTCCCTTGGGTCACCACTTGCATTGTCTGATAGCCCAGATCCCGAATCATCTGCGACGTAGCGAGACGGGGTTCAGGCTGGTGGATCCCGAAACCCAGTGGGCAACAATACGCTCCATCCTGGAGTTGGTGTCAGCCGGGGAGGGAAACCTGAAGAAACTCCACTTCCTTCTCTTCCCCGAGACATCGCTGCCGGTCTCCCGCTTTGATGATATGCTGGCAACCATTGAGCAATCCTTTCGCGTCAACACGGTGACTGTGTTTGGAGTTGAGCACGTCAGTTTGCGTGAATATCGTGAACTGCTGGCTCGCTTTAGCGAGGATAATGCCGAAGCAATCGCGTTTGTTGATCGGGATATCGATTCCGGTGATGTGCTTGATGTGCCGGTCAACTGGTGCTGTATTGCGGTCAAGGAGTCGGATGGCCGGTTGCGGGTTTTTCTGGAGGCCAAGAGTCATCCCTTCCACGGCGAGGAGTATATTGACAAGTTTCACGATCTGTACCGCGGCCGTCATTTTTACCTGTTCCGTAGTCGACCATCTTGTTTCAATTTCATGGCAATCATCTGTCTGGATTATCTGTACCGCGACCTGTATTCGTCGAATATCCGCCAGATCATTGATCACGCCAACCAGCTCTTTTTTACGACCCGGCAGGGGTTGGACGCCCTGCTTGTGATCCAGTGCAATCCCAAGCCGGAGCACAGTGCCTATCGAGACGTTATCAGCGGTTTTTACGGTGAATATCTGGAGGATATGCCTGGGGTGCGGGAAACGGTGACGATTTTTGGTAATGCCTCTGATGAGACCTGTTTGGAGGATCAGCCGGCCCTGCATGGTTTCGGACATTCATCTGTTGTCATCAACCGTGGTTATCGTCTGTCGCATGTTGCATTCACTGAGTTTGCTACCGATAGTTTCGATGGGGCCCCGGTCTGCCGGTTACGTTTTGGCAGCGGCACGCGGCTGCTTTATTTTAATCTGCCACAACAACGCGAGCTTGATCCACGCACATCGCGGGTTCCGCTCAAGGTACATGCCATCATGAGCCCGGATGAGATGGGCGCATGGCATAAAATCACTGCCGACGAATTGACGGTTGGATACGATATTGCACAGGAGAGCCACGTATGACTACCGAGGAGACTGACATGTCCAAGGATAAACTCTGGGGAGGCCGTTTTACCCAGCCTACCGATAAATTTGTGGAAGAATTCACTGCCTCCATTGATTTCGATAAGCGCATGTATCACCAGGATATTCGAGGTTCCGTGGCACATGCCCGCATGTTGGGCAAACAGGGGATAATCCCGATTGAAGATGTAGAGTCTATTGTTCATGGCCTGCAGCAGATTCTCCAGCAGATTGAGGCCGGTGAGTTTGACTTCTCCATCAGCCTGGAAGATATACACATGAATATTGAGGCACGTCTCTCCGCCAAGATTGGCGAGGCGGGTAAACGCCTGCATACCGGTCGTTCACGCAATGATCAGGTGGCCCTGGATATCCGTCTTTATTTACGGGACGAGATCGTGGCTATTAATACCTATATAGACCTGCTGATCGATGCCCTTCTGACTCAGGCGGAAGATAACCTGGACGTAATCATGCCAGGTTTCACCCATCTGCAGACGGCCCAGCCGATTCTCTTCTCTCACCATCTGATGGCGTATGTGGAGATGCTCAAACGCGACCAGGCACGTCTGGAGGATTGCCTCACACGGGTCAATGTCATGCCGTTGGGAGCAGGGGCGCTGGCAGGGACAACATTCCCCATAGATCGTGAATATGTGGCCGAACAGCTGGATTTTCCGGCCATCACCCGGAACTCCCTTGACTCGGTTTCTGATCGTGATTTTGCCCTGGAGTTTCTGGCTGACGCCTCGATCCTGATGATGCATCTATCGCGTTTTTCCGAAGAGATAATCCTTTGGTCTACCAGCGCGTTCAAGTTCATCGAGCTGTCAGACGGCTTCTGTACCGGCTCTTCCATCATGCCACAGAAGAAAAACCCCGATGTCCCAGAACTCGTGCGAGGCAAGACCGGGCGTGTGTACGGCAACCTGATGGCGCTCCTGACGGTGATGAAGTCTCTGCCGTTGGCCTATAACAAGGATATGCAGGAAGACAAGGAACCGCTTTTCGATACGATCGACACGGTCAAGGGGAGTCTCAAAATCTTTGGCGATATGATCAGGGAGATGAAGGTCTATGATGGCAACATGCGTAGAGCAGCCGGACAGGGCTTTTCTACCGCCACTGATGTGGCCGATTATCTTGTGCGCAAGGGTCTTCCCTTCCGTGATGCCCATGAGGCGGTTGGAAACTCGGTTAAATATTGTCTCGAGAACGAGATGGATTTCTCCGGGCTAACTTTGGTCGAGTGGCAGCTCTTCTCGCCCTATTTCGACAACGACATCTTTGCGGCCATAACTGTTGACGCCTGTATCAACGCCCGCAACGCGCCGGGCGGCACAGCCCGTGAAAGGGTCTGGAGCGAGATTGTCCGAAGCAGAGAAGGCAAGTAGAATCCGATGTACTGCGAATTTTTCGGTTTCAATGAAAAGCCGTTCACAATCACACCCAACCCGAATTTCATCTTCCTGAGTGATATCCATCGGGAGGCCTTTGCTCATCTGCTCTATGGCATTGATTCTCACGCCGGTTTTACCGCGCTGACCGGCGAGGTGGGAACCGGTAAAACCACAGTGCTGCGAACTCTTCTTTCCCAACTCAGCCCTGATAAATATAACAGCGCCCTGATATTTAATCCATGTCTGTCGGGTGAACAGCTGTTGGCCAATATTTGCCGGGAATTTGGCATAGAATCGGCAGAGCGTAACAGTTTCGGTTACCTGGATGATCTTAACCGTTATCTGCTGGAGCAAAACGCAGCTGGTCGCACAGTGGTGTTGGTTATAGATGAGGCCCAAAATCTGGCGCCGAACGTGTTGGAGCAGGTGCGCATGATCTCCAACCTGGAAACGGAGCGGGAAAAGCTGATCCAGATCATCCTGTCCGGTCAGCCGGAGCTC
>JBAYZR010000042.1:0-15740 GCA_041672425.1 Pedobacter sp.
CATGACCCAGTCTCCTCCCATCGTATGCGGTATCTCAATATTTCGAATCAGCGCAGTTGGCATTACACCATAAAACATGCCGTTATCAGCTACGTTCCGATAATAAGAAATAACCCTGTGCCACCAGATATCGTGCAACAAACTGAATACTTTTCCGCCGTACACTTTCTCCACAGATCGATAGTAATGAGGCGAACCACTCACTAATACAATTGCCGGATCGGAAATCAACTGTTGAACACAAGAACTAATATAATTTGGATCAATCCAGTCATCGTCACCCAACCACATGAAAAATTGACCTGACGCCTTGTCCAACACCTCATTAAAGTTTGCCTTTGCGCCTCGGTTGCTTGATTGCCGAATATATTTTAAACGATCATCCATGTTGCAAAAGTGCCGACAAATGCTTTCCGTTTCATCAATTGACGCATTATCTGACACAATCACTTCGATATTATCGTAATCCTGATTCAAGGCAGATTCTATTGCTCTCTTGAGAAGCACTGCCCTGTTGTAAGCCGGGATACCAATCGTTACTAACGGCATGTTTTTGACCATCTAATGTATGATTCCTCCGAAAAATCTCAAATCAGTCCACAGGGATTCGCTTCAAAAACCCATCTGGTGCAGCAGTTATCATGAGTTTGTTTTCAATCACCTTATCAATTTCAAAACGTAGAGACTTGCCATCCGCAGCAATTTTATCATCAATATCCAAACGGCTCAGGTACTCCCAAACTGCGGTCTTGGGATTATTCCCCTTATCCCATGGTCGGTCTTTGCAAAAACCCTTAGGCAAATCCTCAACACCAGTATCCCAGACAATACAGTAACTTTCCTGCGATGTTAGTGGTGCATAAGCTTCAAGCTCAGCCAGTACATGGTCATGTGTATGATTGGAATCCAGGCAGACAAGAATCTTATTATAATCCTGTGCTGTAGCTTTGACCTTATCAACAACAGCTGAATCGATAGATGACCCTTGAATCATCTCAATCAAGTGCGCCATTGGATGCGCCTCAATTCCGGCGCGATTGTGTTCGCGTATATCGATATCTATCCCCAATACCCGACGTTTGGTCTTTATGGGGTCAATACTCTTACCTTGCAGAGCAGCCTTGCTATAATCCAGCAATGCCAACATGGAAGCACTCATAACCAGTGAACCTCCATGGGCAATTCCTGTTTCAATAATCAAGTCTGGTTTCACCTGCCAAATTATTTCTTGAAGTGCGTAAATATCTTGCGGAACCTGAATGATAGGACGGTTAAGCCAGGAAAAATTCTGTGCATAGTTATATCGGATGCATTCTCGTATCCAAACATTAGACAAGCCCAGAAAGTCCCGGTCTTTTGACATTTCGGTTATGTTGTTCTGTACATACTTTGAAAAATCCTCATTAGCAGACATTGTCTCTCCTTACATAAAAATAACTCTGCTGATACAGCTAGTTATAGCGCATAGCAATTGCTGCCAGATTTGGTCACGCAATTCATATGATCCCAAGTGGTTCTAACCGACTACCCCCTTTTCAATCTATATCAAATTAAAAAGCTGTGAATATTTACTCCACACTTTATTGTCGTTTACTAAATCGAAGAATCTATCCATATGGTATTTAATGATCTTTGCTTCTGATTCCAAGCCTTCATGCGCTTTAGCCAAATAGTAATGAGCAAAAGCGTGATCAGGATATTTTTCTGTGATATTTTGAAAATATTTTAAAGCTTTTATAAAATTACCAATCGATAAATTATAATTTTTAACGAAGTTAGCTTCAAGGTTCATCAAGTAAGCTTTTTCTTCCATGAATTCAGGATCAATGTCAGGTGTTCTGATATTACATTTCATGGTGATGTGCTCACCAAGTTCATTGTTAATCAGATAATCATTTTCCTTACAAATTTTATAAAGTCTGCTACCTGCGACCGGCACAGCTAAATTAAAGTAACACCAATCAAAACCATAATCGAAGATCAACGCCATCGTTTCATCTCTATGCTCTTCTAATTCACCTGGGAGTCCAACTACAAAACCAGCGTGTACACTTATATTGTTTTCTCTTAATAGTTTTACTGCATATTTTACCATCTCCAATTTAAGCGGTTTATTGATTACATGTTTTAGTACAAATTCGGAGCCTGATTCAACGGCAAGCGATATGGTAGTGACCCCTGCTTTTTTTAACAACAGCCCGATTTCATCATCGAGGGCATATACGGCAATGCCATTCGGGAATTCAATCCTGATTTTAAAATCGATGAGTCGATATAGAATTTTTTTTGCACGTTCTCTATCGGATAAAAAATGGTCGTCATCTATCGCAAGCACCTCCATATTCAGAGAGTTGATCATATGTTCAACTTCAGTGACAACTTTTTCAACACTCATAAACCGGACTTTTTTCCCATGCACAGACCCGCTTGCACAAAAAACACACTTAAATGGGCATCCACGCGATGTATGAATACTTAAATTCCGGGCTGTGCTTTTTCGGGTGGTGTTATCTGTCTCTCTGCCTCCATAGTCATTTAAATCAATAAGTGTATAATCAAAAAAAGGTATCTGATCTAGATTCTGAACAAATATACTATCCGGCGCGCGCTCCTCACTAAGGCTGTCTCGCGTTACCCACGCCGGGCTGAACTTCAGATATGCGTTCCTATCCTCTGCATCCAATAGTTGACAGAGAGGGATTTCGCCTTCTCCGTAGCAAGTAGCATCAATGTACGAGACACTATTCAGTATTTCAGAGTACAAATTGGTGGCTAAACCTCCGCCGACCACTAATATTGTATTTTGATTTACCTTTTTAATTGTTTCAGAAATGTGATGCAAATATGGATAGCTGGTATTGAATAGTGCCGACATACCAACCACATCTGGCTGGAATTGTATTATTTGATTTGCAATATAATTATTTATATCCGATTCTAAATTGTCTGTGTTTTTACAGATGTGATACGCTTTTACATTTAGATCAATGATTTTAATCTGAACCTCATGCTTAGCATGCGCCTTTACATACGCTGCCAACGAAAGAACACCATATGGTACCGTAAAAATAGGCGCCCTCGATTTCAGTTCTCCTGACAAATAATTCCTTATGTCAAAAAATGGTGTAATAATGAATAATATTTTAGTCGTTTTATTAGCCATCTTATCTCCTGACAATATACTTTCCGCAGATACCATTTATTAAAATACTGACAGCTATTTTCCTTGATCTTTAACGTATCTTTCTTTGGGAATCGCATAGAGTACCGAGCCTGTGTCGCTCCAACTGTGCTGTCTCAGAAAAAACATATATTTTGTCAGTGTTTTCATTAAAAGATCGGGAAACTGCCAGATCCCAAGGCGGTTATGATATGTTGTTGCCACTATTATTGGTCTGCTATTCTGAATGGTTTTTATGCCTCCTTTAAAAGCATTATAATCCTCACCCTCCAGATGCATCTTTATAAACGTCGGTTCTACGATATTTAATTCATCAATTGTCTTAACTTCAACGGTAGTCTGTGCAAAATCACAGAATTGAGATGCGTATCCAAGACCGTCAAGAAAAAGTCTATCGCATGATGAATTACCCACTGCACACGAGAGAATGTGAATTTTGCTGTTATCAACATCAAGCCATTTGGTTTTTAACTTCTCTTCTAAACAGTGCAGGTTGTGAACATCAGGCTCAATAATCCAAATAGCTGCGAATTGGTTATTAACTAACTGCAGGAACTTGGTTGTGGTGTCTCCGTGATGTGCACCCAAGTCTAAAAATATTTCGTTATGATGCAGAGATGAGACAATCTGCGGAATGAAGTATCTATCAGTTGTCGTTACAGGCGCCCCCTCAAAAAACCATTCTTCGCGGAGATAATGCCACGCGATAAACTGTAGGTGATGCGCACGAGAAATATCCTCACTCCATCCACAGAGAACAGCTTCAATACCTGCAATGTCATTGTTATCAAGCTCACCAGAAAACCAACCATTTCTGAGTGGATGCAAGTTTCTATATGCCTCCGTTATGTCGTAAAACGGCACAAAATCCAGCCAGCCATCGGAGTATAAAAAAGATTGCAATGCCGTAAACGGAGTAGTAGCGACACATACCGCAAGTAATGCATCCTGTTTATACTCAACCGATACATCATCTGGCTTGAGAATATCTATATTTTCCCAAAACAGGTCATCTGCATATTGGTCCGGTTTTGCATCTACTACAAAAAGGACCGGTATGCCAATGGATTGGAAATATTCCTTTGCCATTCTACCAAGCTTGCCGGCCCCGTACAGAATAAGCGGTTTATTGACGATCCGGGGGGAATAAACAGGTTTTTTACTGCATATTTCATGGAGTAGCCGTATAGCGGTATTCGAATCAGGCGGCTGATTAAATCTTACTTCAACGACATCAGTGTTTTCGACCATTGCTGAAGCCTCTGATTATCAGGAAAATATTTATGGAAATGAAAGACCGTACCTTTGGATTGCTCAAACAGCCCATACCTTGAATAATTGCTTAATTCAATATTGGAATTCCCGTCATCGTAAAAAAACGCGGCATTGCTTTGGCAGGAAAGAAACCAATCCGCAGGATTTCTACCAAAAATGTCTACAAATGAAATCCTTTGCTTTTTGAAGGTAATACCTTCCTTGTAGTGAGTATTAAGAGCATTTTCCATATTTCTGGCAGTAAATCGCCCTCTTACAAATTCCGCCGCCTGCATTCCAATCTTTTGTCGTCCCTTGGGATTTTCTGACAGCCAGTTAACAGCCTCAGCAAACTCCGCAGGTGTGCTTACAATCAGTCCTGTTTTGTGATCTTCCACGATAAGACGTTCTGCCGGGTTATCAAGTACTATCGGAACAATTCCCATCGACATTGCTTCAATGAGAGCATTTTCAGTTGTGCCGTAATGTTCCGGGTTCAGTAAGTAGGCCAGGACATTAATTGATGCCAATTCTGAGGCAATGTCATTCGTATAACCTCTGAACGCGAGCATTTTAGGCGTCCCCAATTTTATACATTGTTGCTCAAGGATATCTTTATTTGTTACATCGCCAATCAAATTTACTTTAAATCCCGGAATATTTACCTTAGACATAAACTCCACATAGCGTGGATGCATTTTTGCAAAATTCAAACTCCCGATATAGCCGACAACAAGCATGTCATTGCCCTTGGTTTCAGGAGATGGCAAAGCATCAAAGCCCCCGCTGCTGGAAACAACTCCAATTTTATCTCTCACGTCTCCGGGCAGATTCTTAACCTCTCTGGCTTCAAACGAGCATGCCGATGTAAACAGGAACCGTTGCGCAGCAAGTATTAATCCACTCGGAATAATCGGGTTATAAAGTCCGGAAACATGACTCCAGACAAGAAGTCTCATGGGAGGCAACGGTTGGCTACATAATGCTTTTATTGTTGCGGGATGGTTCCACCATTCCAATTGCACAACATCTGAACTCTCTATTAAATTATTAAGCTGCTCCCTGGTGGGGCAAACAATCACCTTACACCCACTGTTTTGGATTAGTTCTATAAACTGAGTTTTTTCCTGTTTTTCCAGTGTAACAATGGTATGTTCAATATCAGCCCCTGACAAAACAGCCTGTACAACAAGTCCACTCAAGGCTTTGCCAACTCCCCCACCAAGATGAGCTGTCAAGTGAAGTACCTTAATCATAGCTGCATCCGGCGAGATACAATCAGCTTTTCAAGAAGCTCATCCGCATATGGATCAATGTTGTCAGGCAGGCCATGCGAAAGCTGACCGCATTGACCACATACCGGATGTCCCTTGCGCTTCATTTCTAAAAACATTTTTTGGCAGTCAAACAGCGCAGTTCCATTCCATATTTCTTTGATGCTTTGAACTTTAGTGTCGCCAATAATCAGTTTTCTGGCCCAATCCAAAAAACAGGTGCTGGCTGTACCATCTGAATTAATTGAGAAGGAGTAGAAAATATATGGACAAACTTGAACCTCATTAATTTTTTGGCCATAAATGCCGTGCTCCTGATTAATTTCGACACCATTGAGTTCAAACTCCGGCCAGCATGACATGATGTGTTCAATATAGACACCGTCGGCCATATTCCCAAAAATCTCATAGAACTTGCTTTTGTCATCTTCCGTCAGCGTGTCACCATTTATTTTTACAATCATTTCACATTGTTTTCTGTATTCATAAAAATGATGAATATTATCCACAAGCTTATCAAATTCTATTTTGTAGTTGGAAAAACCTAGATACTGTGCGGCATTAACCCCTTCGATAGAAATATTGATTCTATCCAGCCCCGCCTCAATAAGTTCAAGATTCTTTGCCGGGTTAAGCAGAGATGCGTTTGTAGTTGTGTCTATCCTTTCAGAACATTTACTTTCTTTTGCATACTTGATCATCTCCGCAAGTTTGGGATTGAGCAGTGGCTCGCCATCTTTATACAGCCTCAATACTTTTACAGGTTTTTCAAACTCACAAATGTCATCTATGATTTTCTTGTAAAGGTTAAAATCCATTATTCCATGGCTTCGGCCCGGAGTTGCATTCATTAGTTTTCTATCCCCGGTGGGACAGAATTTACATTGGAAATTACATGCATCCGAAGGGTCTACGTTGATTATAAACGGAACGCTTAACGGTATAACCGTTTCCAGTTTTGTCCTGTTTATCAAATCTATTCTTGGTTTAATTTCAGCCAGCACTGATTGCTCCTTTAAAAGTCTGCAATTTTGTAGCGTCACCCCAAAAGGCCATGGGTTCATAATCCGGATAAGGATAACAGCCCAGGTTCAATTGCATTTCCCGGTTATTTTCCATCAACCACTGCTCCACCAGCCTGCGCACCGAGATCGGTTTTCCAGAGCAAATGTTAACGGTCCCCATGTCGCTGCCAGATAGTGCTAACCGGACGATAACTCGCGATACTTCTGTAACCGGAAGATAATCCCGCAACTGTTCACCAGCGGACATATTAAAAACAGTATCTCCATGCAACACAGCATCCTTTAGTTGCGAGTAAAGCGAACTGTGGGGCTGGCCTTCACCATAAATGTAGAAAAGCCGCCCCCAAGCCAGATCGAAAGGTTTAACGGATTTCAAATATTCCAGTTGCTGCCGTAAAGCATCCTTGGCATAACCATAAGGATTGTTGGGGCAGGGCTTAACTTCTTCCGAGAGTTCCCCCGATTGCATCCCGTATTCAAAACAGGTTCCAGCCACCAACAGCGAGGGAAGGCCTGCCTCAATAAGCGTCTTAAGGAAATGATAGTGCTTGGGCAACTCCGATTCAAAATGATGGAACGATTTGTAATTTGGCAAACCGTCCCAGGCGAGGTGTATCAGCACATCCGGACATCCAATTCTGGCAAAACAGTCTTCGCCCGGCAAGGCGATATCCATCTCTACAACACGAACTCCGGGTGAGTTATTTTTCAGACGTGTTGCGTCACGTGTCACTGCATGGATTTCCACTTGGCAATGTTCGAGTTCTGCCAAAACATGGCGACCAATAAATCCGCTTGCACCCGTTACTGCAACTCTCACTGAATTTCTCCCAAGCTTAAACGATAGTAAGCGATGGCACTGCCGCGACAAACCGACCGCCCCACTCTCGAATATAGTCCAATTGCATCATCACCTCATTTCGAAGGTTCCAGGGCAAAATGACAACATAGTCCGGTTTTTCCGCCAGAATACACGACTCGTCAATTATTGGAATCCTGCTGCCTGGCAGATATTTCCCCTGTTTGGCCGGGTTACGGTCAACAACGCAATGAATAAGGTCTGGACGTATTCCGGCGTAGTTGATCAGGGTATTGCCTTTGGCGGCCGCACCATAAGCAATAACATTTTTCCCTGCACACTTGGCTTCAAAAAGAAAGGTCAATAAATCATCTTTAACCTTGTCGGCTTTTTTTTGAAACCCGGCATAATACGCTTGCGTTTTCATGCCGGTTGTAGCTTCCCACGCCAACATTTCCTTTACGCCGGGACTGATTTCATAACAGCTGGAATCCCATCGCCGGGCAAAAACCCGCAGACTACCGCCGTGAGTAGGCAATTCCTCAACATCGAAAATGCTCAACCCGTTTTGTTCGAAAATCCGTGATACGGCTGTCAGCGACAAATAGGAAAAGTGCTCGTGATAAATAGTGTCGAATTGATTTTCCGCAATCAACCTCAACAGGTGTGGAAACTCAAAGGTGGCAACCCCGTGAGGTTTCAAGAGCATAGCAAAGCCAGAAACAAAATCATTTATATCAGGCACATGGGCAAGGACATTGTTGGCAACTGTAAGGTCAGACTGCCTGCCTTGCGAAACAAGGGTTTCGGCAAGCCGCGTGCCGAAAAAATCCTCGATAACCTCAATCCCTTTGGCACGGGCCGCGGCAGCAGTGCTGGCGGTAGGCTCTATGCCAAGACAGGGAATGTTACCTGATTTAAAGTATTGCAGCAGGTATCCGTCATTGGCGGCAATTTCGACAACGTGGGAAGTACTGTCCAGTCCAAAGCGCTTTGCCATGCGAGCAACATAATTTTCAGCATGTTGCAGCCAACTGGTGGAAAACGAGCTGAAATAGGCATAGTCAGCAGAAAACAGTTCCTCTGCACCGGCGTAGTCTTCTGTCTGTGCAAGCCAGCACTCCGTACAGACAAGCACCCGCAGGGGAAACCATTTTTCGGGCATCCGCAGGGTTTGCTCACTCAAAAAGGCATTGGACGGTGGAGCCGATCCAAGGTCAATAAGTGGCAAGCTCAATTCAGCATCACAATGACGGCATCTCATAGGAGAATCCCTTTAAAATCTGAGTCAATGAAGGGATGCAGACGATCACGATCCGATATTTCAGTGATTTCCAGCGGCCATTGAATGTCAAGACCGGGATCAGCTATGTTGAGTGCTCCTTCAGATTTTGGGTGAAACGATTCTGAATGCAGATACATAAGCTCACAATCATCGGTAAGCGTCTGGAAACCATGGGCAAACCCTTCGGGGATGAGCAAACTTTTAAAATTCTTGTCTGAAAGTATTTCCGCATGCCAATGAAGCAAGGTGGGGGAACCTTGCCTGAGATCAACCGCAACATCAAATATTTCGCCCTTCAAGCAACTAACAATTTTTGTTTCTGCATGTGGCGGATACTGGAAATGCAGGCCACGTACCGCGCCGGCATTGCGTGTAAATGTCTGGTTGATTTGGGTGACCGGCTTGTGCAGCCCTGCTTGACTCAACTCCTCGGAACAGAAAAACCGGCAAAAGTAACCCCTCGAATCTTCTATAGGCTTGCGACGGAGTACTTTCATCCCTTCCAGCGGTGTTTCTATTATTTCGAACCTCGAACTGTTCATGACATTTCTGATTCTTTCGGAAATTGCAGATATTCACCAATCTGATGC
Organism: Pedobacter sp.; assembly: GCA_041672425.1. GTDB lineage: Bacteria > Desulfobacterota > Desulfuromonadia > Geobacterales > Pseudopelobacteraceae > JACPFJ01. The sequence goes on from JBAYZR010000042.1 coordinate 9,409, forward strand.
AAGGTAAACTCACGCATATCAGCGTCCTGATGCCATGTTCTATGCCATTCCATTGTTTTGGCAAGGGCTGTTTTCAGATCCCAGCGAGGATACCAACCCAATCTTGCGTGTGCTTTACTGCTGTCGAGCTTGAGATAATCAGCTTCATGTGGCTGAGTAGCATTGTTGCATTCCCAATTGATATCAGGCCGCAACGCAGCTAGGCATTCGACAATCCAGCGCACGGAACGGGCGTCTTCATCAGCAGGACCGAAATTCCAGGGTTCTGAATAGATAGTGCAATCAGTGTACAGCCGTTCAGCCAGCATCAGGTATCCGGAAAGTGGTTCCAGCACATGCTGCCAGGGGCGAATGGCCTGTGGTGATCTAATCATCAGTTTTTCCCCGGCATCAATGGCACGCAAAAAATCCGGAATAAGTCTGTCTGTGGCCCAGTCTCCACCACCAATGACATTACCGGCGCGGGCGGTTGCAACTGCAACTTTTGCCTGGTCAAGAAACGATTTCCGATACGCTGCTGTTACTAACTCGGAACAGGCCTTGCTGCTGGAATATGGGTCATGTCCGCCCATCGGTTCGTTTTCCCGATACCCCCATACCCACTCGCGGTTTTCGTAGCACTTGTCGGTAGTAATATTGACCACAACCCTGACCGATGGACAACTGCGCACCGCCTCCAGCAGGTTTACAGTTCCCATAATGTTGGTTGCGTATGTTTCCACCGGCTCGGCGTACGAATAACGAACCAGCGGCTGCGCGGCAAGGTGGAAAACAACTTCTGGCCGGGCCGACAGCATGGCTGCCTTTAAACTTTCAAAATTGCGGATATCGTCAATGATACTGATGGCAATGCATTCTTCCACCCGGGCAACAGTGAACAGGTTTGTTTCGGTAGGTGGTTCGAGCGCATAACCGTGAACTTCAGCCCCCAGCGATTGCAGCCAGAGCACCAGCCAACTGCCCTTGAAACCGGTGTGGCCGGTCAAGAAAACACGCTTTCCATGCCAAAAGTGCTTGTTCATTCCCATATCTTCCAAGGCGCTTTCCCCCGCTGCCATAGATCTTCCAGATTGTTCTTGTCGCGCAGGGTATCCATGGGCTGCCAGAAGCCGTTATGTTTGTATGCCATCAGTTCACCTTCCGTGGCCAACCTGGCAAGTGGCTCTCCTTCCCAGCTGGAATCATCTCCGGTAATATACTCCAGGCATTTGGGAGATAGCGCAAAAAAACCGCCATTTATCCAGCCTCCATCTCCTTTTGGTTTTTCAATGAATCCATCAACGATATCTCCGTTCATATTTAGAGCACCATAGCGACCTGGTGGCTGAACAGCCGTTACAGTAGCTCGCCTGCCATTTCTCAGGTGAAAGTCAATCAAGGCATGCATATTTACATCGGCAACACCATCGCCGTAGGTAAGGCAAAACACTTCTTCATTTTGAACGTATTCAGCTACCCGTTTCAATCTCCCGCCGGTAAGTGTTTCATCCCCGGTGTTAACTAGTGTGACACGCCATGGTTCCACATATTTTTGGTGAACTTCCATGTGGTTGTTCACCATATCGAAGGTCACATCACTCATATGGAGAAAATAGTTAGAGAAGTACTCTTTGATGACATACCCCTTGAATCCCAAGCAAATAATAAAGTCATCAAATCCATACTGAGAATATATTTTCATAATATGCCACAAAATTGGCCTGCCGCCGATCTCAACCATAGGCTTTGGCCTTATCACTGTTTCTTCGCTCAACCGCGTTCCTAAACCGCCAGCAAGAATCACGACCTTCATGAAATATCTCCCTATTGTTCCTGATACCACCGGTAGGTATCGCAAATGCCTTCTTCAAGCCCAACTCTGTGCCGCCAGCCAAGTGCATTGATACGAGAGGTATCGGCAAGTTTACGAGGTGTGCCGTCAGGTTTGCTGGCATCAAACAGCAGATCACCCTCAAAACCTACAACACGCTTAATCAACAGCGCCAGATCCCGGATAGTAACCTCCTCGCCGGAACCAACGTTGATAAGGGCTGGTGCAGCAACATCATTGAGAATCCCGTTGTAACCAGCATCTTCCAGGTTCATCAAAAACAGACATGCCTCAGCCAGATCGTCCACGTGTAAAAACTCACGAAGCGGTGATCCGCTTCCCCAAACAGTTACAGTCTGGTTCCCTGCCACCTTGGCCTCATGGATTTTCCTTATCAAAGCAGGCAGGACATGGGACTTTTCCAGATTAAAATTATCGTTGGTTCCATAGAGGTTGTTCGGCATAGCAGCCAGGTATTTAGTCCCATACTGTAGATTGTAGGAACGGCACTGGTATATGCCGGCGATCTTGGCGATTGCATAGGCATCATTGCTTGGCTCCAGTGGACTCGTAAGAAAATACTCCTCCTTGATCGGCTGGGGAGCGTTCTTGGGATAGATGCAGGTGCTGCCAAGGAACAGCAGTCGTTTGACATTATTCAGCCATGAGTTGTGGATGATGTTGGTCTGGATCATCAGGTTGTCATAGATGAACTCAGCCTTATAGGAACTGTTGGCCATGATGCCGCCTACTGTGGCGGCAGCCAGAAAGACATACTCAGGCTGTTCCTCGCGGAAGAACACCTCGACTGCGGTCTGGTTGCGCAGATCAAGTTCTGCCCGTCTCCTGAGCAACAGGTTGCTGTATCCTTCGGCCTGCAAGCGGCGCACAAGAGCCGATCCCACCATGCCGCGATGCCCGGCTATAAAGATTTTTGCATGTTTATCCATTTAAAAAACCTCTTGATTATTTGGTATTTAATGATTTGTGACGCACCCAAGCCCTACGATTGTTTCATCACTGACTCCCAGCTCTCTTAAGCGCACCCTGAGATGCTCCGAACGCTTCATTGAGGTGATAATCACCTTTTGACTGCCTGCCAGCAGACCGTGATTAAGACTTACCACATCCCAGCCCATGAAGTCGCTGCCGACATTCCGGTCATCCATAACCGCCGACAAATCCAGCCCGGCCTCGCGCAAGGAGAGCCATGCGATCTCTGTGACTTCATCAACACCGCAGAAGGCGACTCGCGTAATACCGTGCTCAGCAAGCCCCTTGAAAATAGCAAGATAGTCCTGACGCGTTACTGTGTACAAACTGGTAAAGTAGTGTACATGCTGATAGGCAAGCCGCCCCTTTTCAGCAACGCCTTGAGGAGTCAGCAGATATGCATAACGATTGTGGGGATAGTTCTTGATGCGGATGTAGCCTTTGGACACAAAGTTCTTTATGTAGGAATTTACCAGCCCAAGTGCGATACCCAAGCGATGAGCTAACTCACGCTGGGAGACTGGCTGCTCATCCGCCACCTCGGAGAGAAGCTGGAAGGCTTTAAAATCTTCGGTGGTGCCATTACGACTATTGTTCATATATTGAACAATAAAACAGGTTCTGTATAAAATCAAGATTAAAAAACATGCCAGTTACCTGTTGCTTTCTGAAGATCAAGCGTTCTGGCGACAACCTCTTTCTCCAGTTCCTGATTGTGGACAAGCATAAAATCTATCAGTATTTTTTCGCTCATTTGTCCAGAATCTCACGCACTTTTTTCAAAAGGCCAATTGGCAGGAAAGGCTTTGCGATGAAGTAATTGTCGGTCTCTGTCAGTTCTTCGGCTTTAATAATATCCTTGGTATATCCGCTCTGAAAGAGGATTTTCATCCCTGGGCTGACTTTTCTTATCGCATCACTGACCTCATGCCCGCTTTTCTTCGGCATGATCATATCAATCATGGCAAGGCTGATCCGTTCCCTGTTTTCCATGAATTTTGTGATTGCATCTTCGCCGTCCTTTGCGAGGATGGTAGTGTAGCCGAAGGAATCCAGAACCCTTCCAGCCAATTCCCTCAAAGAAGCGTCGTCCTCGGCCAGAAGGATCGTTTCATTGCCCCCCTTGACAGCAGCGTCAGGGGCATCTGTCTGTTTGCCCGGAACTGCCGCATACTCCCTGAGAGGGAGGTATATTCTGAATACCGTGCCTTGGCCCGGTTCGCTGTAGACCTTGATGTAGCCGTTATGCTGTTTTATGATCCCGTAGGAAATTGCGAGGCCCAGCCCGGTGCCTTCACCTATACCCTTGGTGGTAAAGAAAGGTTCAAATATAGTACCCTGGGTTTCCGCATCAATCCCATGCCCGGTGTCAGCAACTGTGATCAGCGCATACCTGCCTGGCTTTCCATATCCATAAGCAGCAACATATGCCTCATCCAGTTCCTCCAGTCCCGTGCTGATCGTCAGCCGCCCCCCCTCCGGCATCGCGTCCCTGGCATTTGTGGTAAGGTTCACCAGCACCTGTTCTATCATCCCGGCATCAATTGCCGCTATCACGGGCCGGTCCGCAAGTTCCAGATTAAAATCAATATTCTCTCTGATCAACCGGACAAGCATTTTCTGCAGATCTAGGATAAGCTCATTGATATTAATGGACTTTGTTTCAACAACCTGTTTCCTGCTGAAAATCAGCAGCCTTTTGGTTAGGACCGCAGCCCTGTCGGCAGCTTTGAGCACCTCATTCATATGTTCCCTTGAAGGGTTGTCGGCTGCCAGCGTGTTCTTAACCATTGCGCTATATCCCATGATGACATTGAGCATATTATTGAAGTCATGGGCAATCCCCCCTGCCAGTGTGCCTACAGCCTCCATCTTCTGGGAGTGACGGAGCTGGGCTTCAAGCCTGGATTTCTCATCTTCCGCCTTCTTGCGTTCGGTAAGATCATATCCAAACGCCCAGAATTCATCGCCAATTATTTTGCCTACCCAGGCGATAATTTTCTCTGAACCATCCTTGCAGGTACAAACGCACTCCAATGCCTCAACATCCGTATTGTTTTTGTTGGCTTGTTCGATGTTATAAGTCCATTGATCAATTACCTGTTGGCGGTATTTTTCATCAGGGAACGCTTTTCGCCACCAATCCCCAACTGTTGGTACATCCTCCACTAAAAAGCCGAATATTTTATAAAAAGCAGCGTTTGCATAAACTCTTTTTTTATCACTGCTACTTGATGCATAGATTGCCAGTGGCGATAATTCAGCCACTGCCCTGAAGGTTGATTCGCTGGCCCGCAGCGCATTGCTCATCTGTTCCGCTTGTTCACGCGCCTCTATGGCATCCGTCATCATGTTGAGCGCTGCCCGGCGGGATTGGCGCTGGATTTCTTCGGCCTGCTTGCGCTCAGTGATGTCGCGGCTGACGGTGGCCCAGCCAACGATCTCGCCGCTAGCGTCGAGGACATTGAACAGAGAGTAGAACATCCAAATCGGCTTGCCGGTCTGGAAGTGGCGCAAGCGGATCTCCACGTCACCGTGGCCCTCCCGCAGCACGCGAGGGAAAAACTGCTCCGTAATAAACCGCTGGTCCTCCGGAAAGAAGTAGTCCTGTACCTTGACCTGGCAGGCGGCTGCCATGTCAGGAAGCCCGACCAGGCGTACACCCGCAGGGTTCACATAGAGCGGCTTGAAATCGAAGTCGCACATGCCGATGAATTCGCTGCTGCTGTCGGCCAGCATGGCAAACTTCTGCCGCAACGCCTCCGCCTGCTTGAGATCGGTGACATCCTGGATAATGCCAAGTACGGTTTTATTTATACCATCCCGCGATTGTGCTTCGCCAATGACATGCATAACTCGCCGGTTTCCTTTGGCTGTTATGATCGGAAGCTCCAGGTCGAACGACTCGCCATGTTCAATAGCTCTTTGCAGGGCTTGGGAGATAACCAGTCTGGCTTCAGGAGCATAAAAATCGATGGTGGCCTGAACGCTCGGGATGAAGTCAAAATCGACTTCATGGATGCGATATACCTCTTCCGTCCATCTCAGATCATTGGATTTAACGTCGAACTCCCACCCTCCGATCTTTGCTATTTTACCGGTAGATTGCAGCAGAGCTTCACTCTTCGTTAACGCTTCTTCCGCCATGATTCGGTTATTAACTTCTCGCCTGAGCCGCCTGTTCCAGATAAAAATAACCGCTATTATCAGCGTAAACAGAGCGGTTCCCACGGTAACCCAGATCAGGGCCATTTTAATATTGACGCCGTAATCATATCTGATCGAGAGCCAGCGGTTGTTAATTCCACTCTTTTCGGCCTCGGTCATTGCCATGAGAGCCTTGCTTATAATGCTTGCCAGTTCCGGCCAGTCCTTACGAACCCCCATAGCCTGATCATGGTTGCCAAATGGGGTGGGAGCGGCAATTTTCAGATTATTCAGGCCATTTTTCAGGATCAGATAGGACGCGATGGTGAGGTTTGCGATATAGGCGTCACTGCCGCCGCTGGCAACCGACCGGAGTGCGTCA
>JBAYZR010000043.1:0-15715 GCA_041672425.1 Pedobacter sp.
TATGAGTAGAGTTGTCGCAATGGTATAAACAGCCAATTGGTAGAAGGCAATCGGAATAGTATTCATGTAGTACTCCTGCAATATAAAGAAAGAGTAGTTGAACAGTAAAAACCTGCGACAGCACTATAAGATCAAGACGCTTGAGATCCAGTATCGCACTATTTATTTAAGCCATACTGATACTGTGTCCGTTGATAAACAGCGGGAACGGGATGGATCCTCTTTATTTATGTTAAACCATATCGCCATATTTTTTACAACTACATCATGAGGTTCTTGCAAGGGCCTTTTAGGAGGTCTCCCTGATGAGCCTAGAAAGATATTGAAAAGGTCGCGCTGATATGTTATTTTTTTGAAGTTTTTAACGACCTATAAAGCATGTAAAAAAAGGAGATTCCGTGAAAGCCATAACCTCTGCAAAATTTATAATCGTTGCCCTCTGTGTGACTGCGCTCTTTGGCTGTCAGGGAGGTTCATCTACCTCCGGCTCAAAACTTGAATCCAAGAAAACAGGACAGGTTCTGGCCGAGGTAAACGGCAGTACTATCACCACCGGTGATTTTAGCCGCGAACTGAAAAATCTCCCCGACTACCTCAAGGCCATGGCTGATACCCCTCAAGGCCGCAAGGAGATGCTGGACACCATGGTTATCCGTGAGTTGATCCTGCAACAGGCGTCAAAGGATGGTGTTGACAAGGGGCCCGAGATCGAGGAAAAGTTGCGGGATCTGAAAAAGCGACTGATCGTGGAAGCCTTCCTGAAGAAAAAAGTCGAAGCTGAGTCACAGGTTTCGGATGCTGACCTGCAAAAGTTTTACGAGCAGAATAAGGATAAATTCAAGTCTGGAGCTCAGATGAGGGCCAGCCACATTCTGGTTAAAACCGAGAAAGTGGCCAAGGATATCTTGGCTCAGATCAAAGCTGGTGGTAATTTTGAGGAATTGGCCAAGAAGAATTCCATCGACTCATCAGCAGCCAAGGGTGGCGACCTGGGTTGGTTTGGCCAGGGAACCATGGTTCCTGTCTTTGAAAAGGCTGCCATGGGGCTGAAGGAAGGTCAGGTTTCCGACGTGGTCAAGTCGGATTTCGGCTTCCATATCATCAAGATGACCGGCAAAAGACAAGCAGGTGTGCGTTCCTTTGAGGAGGTCAAGGATCAGATCAAGGGCGCCATCCTGCCGTCCAAGCAGCAGGAAATCTTCCAGAGGATTAAGGAAGAACTCAAGAAAAATGCCAAGATAACCATCAAGGAAGATGTCCTGAATGCCATGGGCAAGAAGGATGAAGGCAAGGCAGAGGAAAAGAAGCCTGCTGAACCAGCTACTCCGTCCGCTACGGAGAAGAAGTAACCCGGCGCGTTGTCGTTCCGTACGTTTGCATGTAGTATATATGACAAGAAGGGTGGGTTTTTTTGCCCACCCTTCTGAGTTTGATATTTGAGAAGAAAAGAGCGTAACCATGAAACAAAACTTATTTGCCCTGTTGATAGCTTGTCTTTGCCTGTTACCGGTTGGTGGCTGCGCAAACAAAGACCTGGTTGTGACAAAAGAGCCGACAGCGGCAACTGTCAAGATCGAGCAGCCAAAAGTAACGCCAGCTGAAGTTACTCCGCCCGGCAAGGTAATCAACGCCATTGCTGCTGTTGTAAACGATGAGATCATTACACTGTATGAGGTCAACCGTGAAGCCTCACCGGTTATCCGCGAAACTGTAAAAAAGTCTACTCTTGATGATGCCGCACTCAGCAAGATCCGCCGTACAATGCTGGATCGCCTGGTGGAGAAAAAGTTGGTTGAGCAGAAGATCAAGGAGCTGAATATCAAGGTCAGCGAGGAAGAGATTCGTCAGGCCATTGATGATGTCAAGAAGCAGAACAACATGACCCAGGAAGCTTTTGTGTCTGCTTTGGCAACTCAGGGACTTTCCTTTGATCTGTACCGCAGCCAACTGGTGGAGCAGCTTGAAAAGCTCAAGCTGGTGAGCATGGAAGTGCGCTCCAAGATACAGGTAGGTGAATCCGAGATGCGTGAGTATTACGAGGCGAACCGCGCCAAGTACACCGAGGACGAGACCTTTCGCGCCCGTCACATCTTTTTCCGCACCAGCGATAAAGCTCCAGCCGCTGATATCAAGCGTACCATGACCACAGCCCTGGTAGTGCTTGACGAGGCCAAAAGCGGCAAGGACTTCATAGAACTGGCCAAGACCTATTCCGAGGATCCCGCTGCCCGTAAAGATGGTGGTGCTTTAGGACCGTTCAAGAAGGGTGACATGCTGCCGGAATTGGAGCAGACCATTCTGGCCATGAAGCCGGGTGAGATCAGTGAGTTGGTTTACACCTCGGCTGGATTTCATGTCATCAAGCTGGAGGAGAGGGTTAGCGGAAAAATAAAGCCGTTTGAGAGCATCAAGGCCGAGATCGAAGAAACGCTCTATCGTAAGAAATCAGAAGAGCGCTTCAGCCAGTGGGCCAAGGAGTTACGCGGCAAGGCCAGCGTCGAGGTTAGGGACTTGCCGGGACTGTTATAAAAAGGATGTAGAATAGACCAGCCATTAGCCCTGTTTCAACCAGCGTGCAACATCTTTGGCATGATAGGTTATAATGATGTCCGCGCCAGCCCGCTTGAAAGCGATCATGGTTTCCATCACCACTCGTTCTTCGTCGATCCAGCCATTGGCTGCCGCCGCCTTGATCATGCTGTATTCGCCCGACACGTTATAGACCGCAAGCGGCAGGTTGTGTTCGTTGCGCAGGTCGCGCAGAATATCCAGATAGGGCAAGCCTGGCTTGACCATGATGATATCAGCGCCCTCATCAATGTCCGATGCCGCCTCGCGGAACGCCTCCAGCCGGTTGGCCGGGTCCATTTGGTAGCTGCGGCGGTCACCGAATTGGGGGGTAGATTCGGCTGCCTCGCGGAACGGACCATAATATCCCGATGCATATTTGACCGCATAACTCATAATGGGAATAGCATCGTAGCCGTTCTCGTCCAGTTCCTCGCGGATGGCTGCAACTCGACCGTCCATCATGTCAGAGGGCGCTACCATGTCGGCTCCGGCCTTGACATGTGAAAGCGCTTCCTTTGCCAACAACTCCAGTGTTGAATCGTTATCCACATCGCCATCGATAATCAGGCCGCAATGGCCATGATCGGTATATTCGCACAGACAAACATCGGTAATGACCGCCAAGCCTGGAACCTCACGCTTGATGGCGCGGATTGTCTCCTGGATGATACCGGTATCGGAATAGGCGTCGCTGCCCACTGCATCCTTGGTCTCCGGAATACCGAACAACAATACGGCCGGGATGCCCAGCTTAAAAACCTCTTTGGCCTCTGCCACGATATGTTCGATGGATTGCTGGCAGATGCCGGGCATGGAGGAAATCTCTTTTCTGATATCACTCCCGAAGGCGGAAAACATTGGATACACCAAGTCATTAACCGACAGGCTGGTCTCGCGGACCATCCTGCGAAAGATCTCGTTGCCGCGAATTCTGCGCGCCCTGAATTGCGGAAAAAACATGAATACCCCCTCTTCCAAGCTTTGATTCACTACAAAAAAATAGTACTGCAACGACACCTGTAAATGCAAGCACGACCACCCCCTTTGTACAAAAAAGTACCACAGCCGCTTGTCTTTTAAAAAATGTCTGTTATCGTGAAAATATAATTGCGCATTGGGCAAAAAAATTAGAATCGTCTTTTTTATTGCAGCTCTTTGACTAAGGCGCTATAAATCAGGCTAATTTGTATTTGTCAATACTCTAACAGAAGGAGGACAGCATGAAGAGACAGCTTATATTGATGTTGGCAGGATCACTCTTGGCAATCACAACAGCCGCCTCAGCCGGCAATCGGGAGGGAGCCTTCTCGATTTCTCCGGTTGTGGGTGGTTACCTTTACGACGGCAAGCAACACTTGGACACAAACCTGATTTACGGGGCAAGGGCCGGTTACAATTTCACCAAGGCCTTTGGGGTGGAAGCTCTCTTTGACTATGTTCAGCCGACCAAATCAACCATTAACTCAACAAAAAATATAGCTTTGTATCGATACGGAGGGGAACTGCTCTACCATTTTATTCCAGACAGCACCTTTGTTCCCTATCTTGCCGCTGGTTATGCCGGATTGAATTTCGACAAAGGCGACAAGCGTACTCGTGGTGCATTTGACTACGGGATTGGCGCAAAATTTTTTCTGAGCGACAACTTTGCCCTCCGGGCTGATGTACGCCACATCATCTACAAATTTGACAGAACATTCAACAACCTTGAATACACGATTGGCGCCTACATCCCTTTCGGCGGCGTGACGCAAGCTGCAAAGCCTGTTGAGCCACCAGCCCCAGCCCCTGTTGTTGTCATGCCTGTTGAGCCGCCACCAGTCCCCATAGCGCCCGTTGACAGCGATGGTGATGGAGTGATTGACAGCCTCGACAAGTGTCCCGACACACCGGCAGGTGTAGCGGTTGACAGTGATGGCTGTCCGCTGGATTCCGACAAGGATGGCGTATCCGACTATCTCGACAAATGCCCCGGCACACCGGCAGGTGTAGCGGTTGAGGGTGATGGCTGTCCGCTGGACTCCGACAAGGATGGCGTACTCGACTATCTCGACAAATGCCCCGGCACTCCACTCGGAACAAAGGTTGACACGGATGGCTGCCCCGAGGTTGTAGTGTCAGCCCAGAAGGCAGCTGCTGCCGAGAGATTCTGCCGTAAGCCGGCCATGTTGGCTATCGAATTCGACACCAATAAGATTTACATCAAGCCTCAGTACCATGACGAACTGAAGATAGTTGGCGACTTCCTGAGGGATTTCCCCAATGCCAAGGGCGAAATCTCAGGACACACCGACAATATCGGCAGCAAGGCGTTAAATCAGAAACTTTCTCTGGCACGCGCCAAGAACGTCAAGAAGTACATCGGTAATACATTCGCCATAGAGGCAGCCCGCATCGACGCCAAGGGTTATGGTTTCTCAAAACCTGTCGACAGCAACAAGACCAAGGCCGGCAGGGCGAAAAACCGCCGTATTGAGGCAAACTTTACCTGCGAGTAGTATAAGTTGTGAGGGATTCCGTGAGAATGTAGGACATGTGGCATATTAAAAATGCTGTAGGTAATAAACCGCCGACTCCGAGTTTTCTCGCAGTCGGCGGATTGTTTTTGTTTTCATGCCTCTATTTGATATTTCACTGTTTTCAAACCCTTTGGAACGGGCTGATATCAATGGTGAATTACGCTTTTTTTCAAGTGGAACTTCAGGCTAGTCGTGCATTATTCAAACTGCGCTTTGAATTCCTGAGTCATATGACGTAGATCAGCGACCTCGGATCGTAAGACAGCTATTTCCTGCTCAAGCTGCGTAATCCGGTCATTTTCGGCCATAACTCGCAGTCGTGATGGCTCTGGACGTGTAGTGTGCACATTTGTAGCAGGTTCCGGCTCTCCTGCAAACAATTGGGCGTAACGTGATTCCTTTCTACCCGGTTGTCGGGCAAGTCTGGTAATAAGTGGCTGCTCACGTTCCATTAACTCGCGCAATACCTCCTCTACAGCCGCAAGATCAGGAAATGACTGCATACGCTCTGTACGCGTACGCAACTCTCCCACGGTTTGCGGGCCACGTACCAGCAATTCGCACATCACAGCAAGCTCCACAGGTACCAAGCCCAGCTTCTCAGCAAAAAGGTGGCGATATTTTGGTACTCGCCCGCCATCTGCCGACACAACGACGAATTGCTTGAAGCGCAGTGTGTCGAGTGCTCTGACAACTTCTTCCTCTTCCAGGCCAAGTATCGGATCCCGGTTCGATTTTTGATTGCATGCGTTAGTAAGAGCGTTGAGTGAAAGTGGATAATACTCGGGCGTAGTCAGTTCCTTTTCAATCAGACAGCCGAGTATCCTAACTTCGATATCGCTCAGTTTTGTTTCCATAAGATCACCCGCGAATCTTTGCTAATTTTATAGATGGAGGCCGGTTTTGTAAAAGAGGTACCTGAATACGCGTTACTTTGTCTGCACCACGGCCGGGCTGGATGTGAATATATCCTTCCGTTGAAGTTGACCGTTGATAACCTCCACCTGAATGCGCAGCTCCTGCTTTTCAACAACGTTTTCCCCTACCGTGGCAGAAATGTTCAGCTTCACCATTCGCCCTGTTTCAAGGGAGTCTATCCTGAAGGTCACAACACCTGCTGCTTGGCGGAAATCGGCACCGACAGCCTCAACGTAATCAAGTTCGGATGGGATGGTAACTCGAACAGAGAGTCCTTGGGCTGCCAGAGAACCGGCATTGAGAACCGCAATGTGATATTTGATGTTTTCACCCCGTACAACGGTTACATTTTGGGGTTTGGCAACTATACGCACCAGGGGAGCTGTTGCCGTGACAACGGCTTCTTTGGAAAATGTTATGTCGTTGTAAGTGCCAGATACTGCCTTGATCTGAAGATGAGTCTTGAATCCATCGACTCTGTCGGACGGCATTCTGAATGTCAAGTTGCCTTTGCGTTTTTCACCGGGGGCGAGGGCTATCTTCTCCAGCTGCTCACCTGGTTTTTCAGAGGACGCCAATAGTACGTCGTATTCCTTTGAAACCGGTAGCGATAGCAAAAACTCTTCTCGTGTAGGGCTCTTGTTGATTATCTCGAACGGTATCTGACCATTTTTACCTGCCTCGGTCGGCTTGTTGCCAGATGGCATGACAATAACCAGCTTGATACCTTCTTTAGCAATCTTTAATGCCGCTAAACGCTCGCGTTCCTTGCGTTCTGTCTCGGCCTTTTCTCTAATGACGCGGTCTCGCTCTGCCTTTTCCTTTGCCTGACGTTCCTGTTCTGCTTTCAAGACGCGTGCCTGCTCCGTGGCAAGCTCGTTGTTGCGCACCTTTCGAGCGTTTGCTCGCAGCGTTTTATCGAGGGATAAGCTTTCGCCCTTGTTCCGGCGTGCCGCCAGTGCCAGTAGTTCTTCTTCCACGCTGGCCTTGAGAGGGCTGTCGCTGAATTCTGTTGTAAATTGGGCGATGGTTTTAGCCGCCAATGCATTGTCACCGGACTTCAGACAGGCCCGAGCAAGCAATAAAAGCGTGATGTCCCGCAGGGGTGAGTCGGGGAAAAATTCGGTGAGCTGGTTGACCTTGTCGATGGCCAGCAGATAATCCTTCTTTTGGAATGCGTTGAATGCCTCAATGTACAGGCTGGAGTCGTCAAGCTCTGTTGCGAGGCAAGGCGAAGCACAAGGAAGCAGGATCAAAAATCCAGACAGAAGTGCCATGGTGAATCTTGTAACTATATGACTCCACATCGATAAGCCTATTCCACGAAGCTCTTGAGCTTCTTGCTGCGGCTGGGGTGTCGCAGCTTGCGCAATGCCTTTGCCTCGATCTGGCGAATACGCTCGCGGGTGACCTCAAAATCCTGGCCGACCTCTTCCAGAGTATGGTCACTCTTCTCACCAATGCCGAAGCGCATCCGTAGTACCTTTTCCTCGCGTTGGGTCAATGTGGACAGAACGCGTGCGGTCTGCTCGGAAAGGTTCGCCTTGATGACCGCTTCGATGGGGGAGATGACCGCTTTGTCTTCGATGAAGTCGCCCAGATGGGAATCTTCTTCCTCCCCAATGGGTGTCTCCAGCGAGATGGGTTCCTTGGCAATCTTGAGCACCTTGCGTACCTTGTCCAGTGGCAGTTGCATCCGCTCGGCAATCTCCTCGGGGGACGGTTCGCGGCCATTTTCCTGAACAAGTTGACGGCTGGTACGGATCAATTTGTTGATTGTTTCGATCATGTGAACCGGTATGCGGATGGTTCGAGCCTGATCGGCAATGGCTCGGGTTATGGCCTGACGAATCCACCATGTGGCATAGGTGGAGAATTTGTAGCCACGCTGATACTCGAATTTGTCCACGGCCTTCATCAGGCCGATGTTCCCTTCCTGTATCAGGTCGAGGAACTGTAGTCCGCGGTTGGTGTATTTTTTTGCTATGGAAACAACCAGTCGCAGGTTGGCTTCGATCAGTTCCGACTTGGCGATGCGCGCCTTGCACTCACCCTCTTCAATGGCCTTGAGTGCCGTAGACAACTCACTTGCCTTGAATCCCGATTCCTGCTCAACCTTTTGTAACTTGCGTGCGGCGTTGCGCAGACGCTTGTCAAGCTGGTCAGTCTCTTCGGCGTTCATCTTGAATTTTTTGAGATCAACCGCAGCCTTGTTCTCATCCTTCTGGTATTTCTCCAAGAGCGGTTTGAGTTTGTCAGCGGGTATCAGGGCATCCAGCTCGATCATCTCTTTCATGAGTTTGTCGACCCTGATCGACAATTCCTTAAGTCGCTCGGCAATTTTGTTGATGTGGCGATCTTTCAGGCGTAGCGATTTAAGCAATTCTGCCTGCCGGTCCTTGGCCTGGCGGTATTTTTTCTCCAACTCCTTCTTTTTTGGGGCGGAGTTGGCTGCTTCCATATCGTCGTTGATCTCAGTCAGCAACTGTTCTTGGGCCGCTATAGCATCAATGTCTTCCAGGATACGTATCTTTTGAACATCTTCCTCATCCTCTTCCAGTTGTTCCTCTTCCACCTCTTTGCTGATTTCCGAAGCGCCAATCTGGAACTTGCGCAGTTTTTCCCCCAAAAGCAGGACTTCTCTGACGGTTATAGGGGTGTTGAGGATGACGCTCGCTACATCACGCTCTCCGTCTTCAATACGTTTGGCAATCTCGACTTCACCTTCGCGGGTCAAGAGCGAAACAGAGCCCATTTCTCGCAGATACATACGTACAGGGTCGCTCGTCCGGCCAATGGACCCAGGTTCAAATTCGACCTCCTCGGCCTCTCCTTCGGCCTCTTCGTCTTCATCCAGGTCGGTTTTAATTTTAGGAATCTTGACCTTCTGGGAAGAGTCGACGATCTCGATGTCCATGTCACCAAACATGCCCATGACGTCATCAATCTGTTCTGTAGCAATGTCAGCTGGCAGTATGTCATTAACATCGTCAAAGGTCAGGAAACCCTTCTCCTTGCCGAGGTCGATCAGTTGCTTGACTTCATCCAGATTTTTCTTGGCCATTCAATTCACCTCAAAAACTGCATTTAAATCAGTTATAGTTTGGATTTTCTGGTACGCAGGGCATCTGCCTGTTGCAACAGGACCGCGTATTCTTCGCTGTCAGGATCCAGTACCGCCAAGCGGGCAGCAATGCCTCTGATGGATAAAAGTGACCGTTTCTCCCTGCCTTGGATGCAATTGTCGAAAACCGTTCGCCAGTTGATGCCTGCAAGATATTCATCTGAAATCAGCAGGCGCGACAAAAGCGTTCTGAGTTCCGGCGCATCGATTTTTTCGGTAAGGCGGCTCAGTGCCCGGGCATTATCATTGTCGGCCGTTGCATTCAGCATCAGGCATGCAAGCTCCAGGTATGCGCCATCGAAAAGATTTTCAACACCGTACTTCTTTGCCTCTGTCAGTGCTTCGGGGTAGCTGCCCATCAGTGCCAGAAGCATTTCCTGATGTGTGTCTCCATTGGCTGCCTTTTGCTGCGACTCAACTTGCAGATCGCGCGGCGCAAGGCTCATTCCCCCCAGGCGTTTGCGGAAGGAGTGAACAGTGATACCCAACAGACGACAAATTTCTTTTTCGTACAGATCCCGCTCCACCGGGTCGGCAATCTTGCGAAAGCGAGGCGCTATTTCATCAATAATCCGCACCTTGCTGTCAACGCTGTCGGGTGGTGTCCGGGCCAACTCCAACCGCACGAAATATTCGAAGGCTGGCAGAGCCTTCTCCTGTCTTGTGCGGAATATCTCCACCGGGTTATCGGCCAAAAAACTGTCTGGATCATCGCCCGCCGGTAGGGTTATGACATAAGCTGGCAGTCGCTGCTCCAGAAAAAGTTCCATGGAGCGGATGGTGGCTTTGCGACCAGCGGCATCGCTATCGAACAAGGTGTATACCTTGGCTGCGTGACGCTTGATGAGTCCTCCGTGGGTAGCTGTCAAAGCTGTTCCACAGGTGGCCACAACGTTACGTATGCCAGCCCGGAACAAGGCCAGGTGGTCGAAATATCCTTCCACGATGATGACGCTGTTCTCAGTCCTGATGGCAGGCAGTGCCATATCCATCCCGAACAGCACCGCGCTTTTGTGGTAGAGCGACGATTCAGGCGAATTAATGTATTTAGGCAGTGAACTGTCAAGCACCCGTCCGGCAAATGCGATCACATTCCCCTTGGCATCACGGATGGGGAAAATCAGCCGGTTACGAAACAGATCGTACCACCCTCCTTCATTCTTGCGGATGAGGCCAAGTTTTTGGGCAATTTCAAGATCGATGCGATTGGTCTTTAAATGTTGCACAAGACCATCTCGGCGATCAGATGCAAAACCGAGACGGTAAGCCTCTGCAATTTCCCCTGTTGCGGCGCGCTTTTCCAGATAAGCCCTGGCAACAGCCCCTTCCTGCTTCTCCTCAAGTACCGATCGGAAATAACCGACCGCCATGTCGTTGATCTGTTGGAAGGTCAGGCGCTCAATCTGGGCCTGTTTTTCAGCAGGGGTAAGCTGACGATCCTCAATTTCGACCCCTGCTTTCCTTGCCAGCATCTTGACCGCTTCAGGAAAACCAAGCCCCTCTATCTTCATGATAAAGGAAAATGCGTCGCCTCCGGCGCCGCAACCGAAGCAATGGAATATCTCTCTTGCCGGGTTAACGTTGAAGGAGGGTGTCTTCTCGGCATGGAACGGACAGAGACCGGTATAGTTGGCGCCGGCGCGTCTCAGCTGAACGTAGTCGGAAACTACCTCCAGAATAGAGATCCGTTCTGCTACCTCGCGCACCTTCTCCTCGGGAATCATGGCTGTGCGCCGGGTTTACCCCGCAACGAGGAAAGCATCCTGTCGCCGACTTGTGCAAACATGTTGGCAGACTTTGTTGAGCGAATCTTCTGTTTAAGTTGTGAGGGCATAAAGCCTGCTGTGGCGATGCAAAACAGCATGCTCAGCAGCAAGGCGCCTTCAGCGGCTCCAATGAAAAGCCCTCCCAGCCGGTTTATACTGCCCAGCATAACGACACGAACTGCGGTGGTGATGATGTTGCCAAGGATGTGGGCGATGACACCGGTCAATATCAGAAGCAGCATGAAGGCCAAAAAGGCTGATACATGCGCAGGCACATGAAGAAGTTTGCCTATCGGAACCGAGATTGGCGGATAGTAGCGATATGCTATCCATCCCCCCAGAATAAGGCCGGCAAGTGACGACACCTCATTTACTAATCCGCGGGCCAGGCCCTTGAGGGCAAAGATAATCAGTACCGTCAGGATGATTATATCAAAAAGGTTCATCAAGGCGCCTTGATACCAAGTAGCACTCTAACGCCGCGTATCATTTTTGCTGCGTTGATGCTACGGCTTGAATGCAGCTTTGAAGTGGCTGCTACAAAGAAGGGGCGATCAGTTTGATAGCCCCTTCGCCGGTTCAGGTATACTGCTTGAGATGCCGTATGTCCAAGCAGAAGCAAGCTCAGGTTAGTTGTTGTCTGACGATGTCACTGACAATTTTACCGTCGGCGCGTCCTGTCGTCAAGGAGGTGAGCAATTTCATGATCTTCCCCATGTCCTTAATTCCCTGAGCGCCGGTCTCCCGGATGGTCCGTGAGACGAGTTCGGCAATCTCATCTGTGTTCATTTGTGCGGGAAGAAACTGGAACAGAATGGCCATCTCCGCCTCTTCCTTGTCAACCAGATCCTGCCGGTTGCCATCCTGATAGAGCCGAATGGATTCACGGCGCTGTTTAACCATGGTTGAGATAACCTCTATAACCCCCTGGTCATCCAGTTCGTGTTTGAGGTCAATCTCGCGGTTTTTAACCGTAGAACGGACCATGCGCACAGCCGAAAGGCGCAGGTCATCCCGCGCCTTCATGGCTTGCTTCATCGCATCGTTGAGCTGTTCTTTTAGTGACATGCAGTGATTTCCAATCCAGGTAGACGGGATTGTACGTTAACGAATTTATTTACTGTAGAAAAACCGCGGAAAATAAATTCCAATTTGCTAATCCAACATCTTGCGCTGTTTCTTAAGAGCGCGCTTGCGGGCTGCAATGGCCTTTTTCTTGCGTTTTATGCTTGGCTTCTCATAGTGTTCGCGTTTGCGAACTTCAGAAAGTATACCTGCTTTCTCGCACTGTTTTTTGAATTTTTTCAGTGCAAGTTCAAACGGTTCGCTTTCCTTGATTTTTACTCCCGGCATTCAGTATCCCTCCCCTCATTGTGAAATGGACTGCATAGAATGATGTGTACTGCGCCGTAACATAAGAAATTAGAGAGTTTTGTACAATAGCAGGTAATGCACTATTGTCAATAAAAAACCAAATTACTGTTTACCCAGGTTATGGGGTGCGGGAGTTTTTTTCTTCAATTCCGGATATACCGAATCGGCGCCGTAGTTCTACGTAGATATCTTCCGGCGGGATGTCATGATATCCCAGCAGGACGAGGGTATGGAACAATAGGTCGGCTGTTTCGCAGACGATCTGCTCTCGCGCGCCACCCTTGCCGGCGATCACCAGTTCCGTGGCCTCTTCGCCGACCTTTTTAAGGATCGTGTCGAGCCCCTGCTTCATAAGGGAAGCGGTGTAGGAGTTTTCCGATTGATTGGTCTTGCGTTCAAGGATGACCTGATAGACGGCGTCGAGGATGTGGTTTGATTGTTCTCTCATATACGTACCGGGACTCCTTTTTCATTCAGATATTCCTTGGCTTCGCTGATCGTGTATTCCCGGTAGTGAAAGATGGATGCCGCCAGGCAGGCGCTGGCTCCGGCCTTTGTAAAACCGTCGTAGAGATGCTTAAGGTTGCCTACACCACCCGAGGCGACGACCGGTATCGAAACAGCATCCACTACGGCGCGGGTCAATTCCAGATCATAGCCATCCTTGGTGCCGTCGCAATCCATGCTTGTCAGGAGAATCTCGCCCGAGCCGAATTCCTCCATCTTTGCAGCCCACTCCACGACATCAATGCCGGTCGGTTTGCGTCCTCCGTGGGTATATACCTCCCAGCGCCGCTCACCCGGCACACGGCGGGCATCAATGGCCACAACCGTACACTGTGAGCCGAAGCGTTCGGCTGCTTCCCGGACAAACTCCGGGCGGTGGACAGCCGCTGTGTTGATGGAGGTTTTGTCGGCCCCGGCGTTCAGCATGCGCCGGATATCCTCTACTGTGCGGATGCCGCCACCCACGGTGAGCGGCATGAAGACCCGCTCAGCGGTACGTTTCACCACATCAACAATGGTTTCCCGTTCGTCACTGGAGGCAGTGATATCCAGAAATGTCAGTTCATCGGCGCCCTGGCGGTCATACATCTCGGCGATTTCCACCGGGTCGCCGGCATCGCGCAGCTCCAGAAACTGCACCCCTTTAACGACGCGGCCGCCCTTGACATCCAGGCAGGGTATGATGCGTTTGGTGAGCATGATTTTATCTAGTCCCTTTTTTCAATTTTAACGCCATAAGCCTGACCGGGGCGGGTTTATGCCTCCGGTCCTGGCGCAAGTTGGACATTTTCTTTTGGCTCAATTGCTTAGCAGGGTCTACTCCGGGCATCCTAATTGGATAGTTTAATGTTCTGCACCACCACCTTGATATCCAAGTCCACGATCTAACTCAACACGAGGATTAACACTATCTCGTATCTGTGCTGATGGATCTACTTCATATCTGATTGCATCAGAGGGATTACTTAAATCGTATTTGTATTTTAATCCTGAAGAGGGTGAAACATACTTGTATTCATTATCATTTGAATGATTAATCGGAATTTGTGGTGACGATTGAACTGGTATATTGTGATCGTTGTTGGACTCAGGGTAAGTTGTTGGTGGTTGTGGTGGAATATAATATGAAGGATTTGAGCTTGTAGGTTCTCTAACATAGCTATTTTGATTTTTAAGTTTGTCGAGTTCGCTTACATATGGCACTGGTTGTGGAGCATAGCTATTTGTATTTGCTGGTTTGGAATGGTTGTCAGTACAGGCTTTAATAAGCATCATTGCAACGAAGGGCAACGCAGCCATCCATAAGGGCCTCTTAAAGTAATCTGACATGCCCTGCGAGAGATGCTGATTAAATGTGTTTGAAGTTGTTTGTTGTAGTTTTTCAATTTTATCAAAGGAAAATCCGCAAGAACAGACCCCTTTACCGTCCAATGAATAACCAGTTGTAGTCTTATGCGCATTAGTTTTCTTGATTATTGAACCTTTTTTGCATTTTGGGCATTTTACGCTGATAAATGCGTCGTCCTCTGAATCCCAAATCATACCAACTGAGTCAGTTCCCGATCTATTTGATTGTTTTTGATTTTCCTGTTCTGCCTTTGCTTGGGCCGCTGCTTCTCTCCGCTTTCTTTCCTGTTCAGTACGTTGTGCCCATTCCCGCTCTTCACTTGCTCGACGTTCAGATTCCTTTGCCTCGGCTTCTCTCGAAGCACCATTTTTAAAATACTCTTCAATATGACACCAAGCGGCATTGATCTCTTTTATTTTGCTTGTAGCTTTGGCATAAAGTTGCTCGCTATGGGTATACTTGTCTGGGTGCCATACCTGACACATTAGGCGATAAGCAGCTTTTGCCTCTTCGTAGGTGGCATCGGGGGATATTTCAAGAATTTCAAAGCATCGGTTTGTATTCACGATTACCCTTCTTCTGTAGATTTTTTGACCAACTGGTTTGGTTTTGACCCGCCGATTTCTTGGGCTGGTTGTAAGTCTGATTAACCATTGCAATCGCGCTCAAATGGTGATTTATGCGCATTCTCAACAAAACTCAGAAGTCTATTGATGTTCTCCAAAGCCAATTCAAGCGTAGGACGCCCGTCCAATTCATTTTCAAAGTATTTTTGAAGAAATGGGTATTCCGGCCCACCTCCTACGTCATAGCAGCAATATTCCTTCCATGCCGTGTCGAATGCATCTCTTTTGTCGGCGGGGAGATACAGGCGAAAGCTAAGCATAGCTTTAATTTGCTGTGCAAATGTCCTGTTGAGGATGTAATAGACCCTCCCAAATTTATTGTCATCCTCGGTTGCTTCGCAGTAGTACCTTTGGTCGAGACTCATCAAAGCATCGAGGAAAGCCTCATGAAAGTCGATGGCAGCTTTTTGCATTTCTTTCCGGTCGGAAACTCTGATGGCAGTGGTGTAGCCGATAAGCCCTCCGATTGCAGTTCCAATGAGAGGGAATATAACACTCAAGTTGTCAGCCACAAAGGCACCTCCGGCAGTCGTTTAAGTTGATCAGGTGATCAGTCAGGCAACAGGTGATATTATCGGGATATTACTCAGTTCAATTCTGGTTTTTTCTGTATTTCTTGATTTGTTCAACTCCTTATTGAGCGGTTCACGTGCGCACACGCGTGAAGCGCTCATCTACCCAAATGGAACATTTATCCTGATATGAACAATTGAGGATGGTACGGAACTTCAGAGTCATTTTCGTTACATTTCACTCTTCAACGCGACATTAGGGAGTCAGAAAAAACAAATATACCGTTTTACATCACGTCTTCAGGCCATCTTTGCCGTTCCTTCAATCACAAAATCCTCGACGTAGCATTGCTACGCCTGCGGTTTTGCTCAATCAGGAACAACAAATCTGACCCAAATCCGTGCGTAAAACTTGGTATATCAGTTTATTCTGACTCCCTTACTTCTTCA
>JBAYZR010000044.1:0-15500 GCA_041672425.1 Pedobacter sp.
TCTCCCTGCACACCTTGAACCAGCTCTTCAGCAAATTCGCGCATACGGGTTGAAACCTTTGCCTGATCCTCCCGGAAGGTCTGTAGCATCTCCCGCAAACCAACAGTCGGATTGGCGTCAAGGGCATAGAGCATCTGTAGCGCCAATTCGCGTGCTTCCCGTCGTAATCCCATTATTTCAAGGCCGTTAGCAGGTTGATGGTCTCAATGGCGGTGACGGCTGCCTCGAAACCCTTGTTGCCGGCCTTGGTACCGGCCCGTTCCACGGCCTGTTCGATGGTATCGGTGGTCAGCACGCCGAAGGCGATCGGCACACCGCTGTCAAGGGATACGGATGCAATCCCTTTGGATACCTCGGACGCGACGTAGTCGAAATGCGGCGTGGATCCACGGATCACAGCGCCCAGGCAGATAATGGCATCATACTTTCCGCTATCTGCCATTTTCTTGGCAGCCAGGGGAATCTCAAAGGCGCCAGGCACGCGGGCGACGTGGATGTCATTATCTTCTCCGCCATGGCGGACAATGGCGTCTATGGCCCCTTCCAGCAGGCGCTCGGAGATAAAACTGTTGAAACGACCGACTACGATGCCGATTTTCTGGCCTTTAGCGTCCAGTTTTCCTTCAAAGAACAATGGCATGGATACCCTCCCTCATGCAGCATAAAGAAATGAGAATACTAGCATAGGTTTTTTGCATTTTGATAGCAAAATAAACCGGATTAGAGCAATTGCACGGCAGCTTGTTCCATGCGGGCTGTGACTTCACGAGCGATAGACGATGGCGCCGCTATAGTCGGCAGCCAGGAATGACGGGGCGATGCCGGGCGCATGGTGCCTGGTGGCCTGGCTTGCGTGGCAACAGACCAACTCCAGCAGGACCGGATCAAAATTGCTGGCGATGATGATCTCCCGGGCGGTGTTGTTGGCGCTTGAAATCAGATCCAGGAGCTTTCCGGGGAGATTATGCCTGGCGCCCCATATTCGCAGGGTGTCAAGATCCAGTTCCGAGGCGGCAGCATGGGTGTTTTCATAACCGCAGGCGATCTTGAGCATTTTGGCAAACTGGCAGGCAACGATTGGCCGGTCAAAGCTGCGCTGCTGACAGGCGCGCAGGGCATGTGCGACATGGTCGCCCATCATGATGAAGGCCTCTTCAGGGAGAGTGGCGAGATGCCGCTGCGCCGCCATCTCGCTGGCGCGACCGGTGGAGAGCACGACGTTTTCACAGCCGCAGGCCTTGGCAACATCCAGGGCTGCGTCGATGGTGTCGGTCCAGGCTTTGGCTGATATGGGGCGGACGATGCCGGTGGTACCAAGGATCGAAAGGCCGCCCATGATGCCGAGGCGCGAGTTGAGGGTTTTTTTTGCGCGTAGTTCGCCATCGGGGATGGAAATGATGACGTTAATTTTGAATTGTGAATTATGAATGTCGAGTGTTGAAAAAACTGATAGAACCGCCTCGGTGATCATCCGGCGTGGGACCGGATTGATGGCCCATTCGCCCGGCGCCACTGCCAGTCCCGGCTTGGTGACTTTACCGATGCCGATGCCGCCGGTGATCAGGATGTTCTGCTCCCTCTCCACTTGGGTGAGGGACACCCTGGCATGCAGCTCGGCCCCGTTGGTCACATCCGGATCGTCGCCGGCGTCCTTGATCACGAAGCAGCTCGCTTCGTTTACGGAAAGCAATTGACCGTGCATTTGAAAGGTGGCGTTGACACCGGTCGGTAGATCTATGCTGACCTCAGAAACCGGGGTATGATTCACCAGCATCTGTGCAGCGCCTTTGGCGGCGGCGGCAGCGCAGGCGCCGGTGGTGTAGCCGTAACGCAGGTTTCGTTTTCCAATCATGATTCAACACCTGCCCTCCCCGGCAATGTCAATATAAAAATATTTTTATCAGAATAAAGAAAGAAAGGCGAACAGTTTGAATAGATGAGTATCTACTCCAGTCGCTCATCCGGGATTTTAAACCCCCCGGAGGTCGTTTACATTTATGCATTTCCTTTTTTATTGCGATTGGCAAACGTTATGGTATCCTTCTGCCCTTAATGGATGTTCATGTCTGACTTATAGTTCCAAGGAAGCTTCCCAGCGTAAGAAACTCGGAGAACCAATGCAGCCCCGCACCATTACCCCCGAACGAAGTGACGACGATTCCCAGTTTGACGCCACCTTGCGTCCACGGGCGCTTGATGATTATATAGGCCAGGAGAAGCTCAAGGCTAACCTCAGCTTGTTTATCGAAGCTGCCAGGGGCAGGGGAGAGGCGCTTGATCACCTCCTGCTGTATGGCCCGCCTGGTCTGGGCAAGACCACCCTGGCCAATATAGTTGCCTGCGAGATGGGCGTTAACATCAAGTCTACCTCGGGTCCGGTTATCGAGCGCCCCGGCGATCTGGCTGCCATCCTGACTAATCTGCAACCGCACGACGTGCTGTTCATCGACGAGATCCACCGGCTTTCGCATGTGGTGGAAGAAATCCTTTATCCGGCCATGGAGGATTTCCAGCTGGATATTATAATCGGTCAGGGACCCAGCGCCCGCAGTATCAAACTGGATCTGCCCCGCTTTACCCTTGTCGGAGCAACCACCCGCGCCGGACTGCTTTCTTCACCCCTGCGCGACCGCTTTGGGGTCATTTCGCGACTGGAGTTCTATACGGAGGGTGAGCTGGCCACCATCATTGCCCGTTCCTCCCGCATTCTGGGTATGGAGATCGAGCCTTTCGCGGCCAACGAGCTTTCCCGCCGCAGTCGCGGAACTCCACGCATTGCCAACCGTCTGCTGCGACGAGTGCGCGACTTTGCCCAAGTGAGGGCTGATGGTGTTATAACCCGTGATGTGGTACAGCAAACCCTCAAACTGCTGGAGATCGATGAGATGGGTTTTGATCAGATGGATCGTATGATTCTTCTGACCATCATTGATAAGTTTAATGGTGGTCCGGTAGGGTTGGATACCATTGCTGCGGCCATCAGTGAAGAGAGCGACACCATTGAAGATGTTTATGAGCCGTTCCTTATTCAGAATGGATTCCTCAATCGCACGCCCCGCGGTCGGGTGGCCACTGCTGCCGCATACCAGCACTTCGGTCGCCTTGTTCCTGAATTCCCTCAAGGAAAGCTGTTCTGACAATGCAACAGTTCTTCGATTTCCCTGTAACTCCTGCCTGTAGCTTTGACAGTTTTGTTGTCTGTGACGGCAATAGCGCTGCCCTGCGGTTTGCCCGGCAGATGGCAGATTCGGCAGACCCGGAGAATCTGCTATATCTTCACGGACCTTCAGGCTCCGGTAAGACACATTTGCTAAAGGCTATCGGACAGGCGCTGAACGCTCCCTATCTCTCATGCCGCGAAGGGTTCACAATGGAAGATTTGGCAGCACGGTTCGCCGGCGCTCCCCTCCTCCTTGTCGATGACCTGCATCTGTTGCCCGATGATTCTGCCCTGCGGGCCGGGCTGTGGCAGATCTTCAACGACTTTTACGGTGTTGGCCGGAAAGTCACTATGGCTGGCCTGTACCCCCCCCGTGAGCTTCCTAATCTGGATGATCATCTTGTTTCTCGTCTGCTATGGGGACTGGTGGCCCGGGTAGACGCCTCTGATGACCATTCCCGCCGCATGATTTTGAAGAAGATCGCTGAAGACAGACAAGTCCGCATATCCGATGATGTCGTGGAATACATCCTAATTACAACCAGCCGTGAAGTTGGTGACTTGATCAGCTGCTTCGATGCGCTTTACCATCTCTCCATGGCTGAAAAGCGCAAAATTACGTTGCCGCTTGCCAGAGAGTCCCGTGAACGTCAGATTACAGAGAGCTGTGCGCTATGAGCCCTTTCCGCAATCGACTGAAAACACCCGAAGAGATTGAGCTTGACCGTAAGCGGAGTGAGTTGGCATCGGTCCAGAGCCGGTTTGCCGAGAGGGAGCGAGAGTTTACAGTATTCAAGGCTGAGATTCGCATATTCGAGCATGTTTATGAGGAGATTCTGGGAACGCGCATTGCTGAATTGGAAGAATTTGAATGGCAGTTGAACGGTCTTTTGGGGGCGCAGGATGTTACCACTGTTACCGGAGCCTCTGAGCACGATGAAGCCTTTGGTTTCCCCCATTATCGTACAGACCTGCTGGATGATGATGACCTGCCGCAGAAAAGCCTTAAAAATCTGTACCGCGAGGTGGCCAAGGCCATTCACCCTGATCTGGCATCGGACGAGGAGCAACGTCTGCGGCGACAGGAGTTGATGGCAATGGCCAATCATGCCTACGAGATGGGTGACAGGTCGGTTTTGGAGGATATCCTTTGCGATTGGGAGTTGGGACCGGACATGCTCTCCGGTCCGGGTGTGGCCATGGAACTGGTGCGGGTAATCCGCCAGATCGCCAGAGTACAGCAGAACATTCATGCTGTTAATCGCCAGATTGAGGAGTTGAAGACGACCGACATCTACTGTTTCAAGCATCGAGTGGACGAGGCGTTATCCGACGGCATTGATCTGATGGCTGAGATGGCTGCCACGGTTGAGATTGATATTGCCAAGATCAGGAATCGTCTTGCTGTACTGCGGGGTGACATTGAGTTTGGCTCAGGTCTGGATGGCACTCTCCCGGAAACGCGAATCATCCGTTTTCCGGTGGAATATTCCTGCGGGATTCTTTTCGAACGTAATAAGGGTTCGGTTGACTATCGTGATTGGCGTCGCTTGGGAAATGCTCGCGGTGTGCGGGAGTTTTTCCTGGACAAGTCGCTACGTCTGGATGTGAAGGGGGCAGGCGAGAAAGATATGCACTTTCTGGAATCCCTTCAGGCAGATGATCTTCAGACCCTCTTCCTGAATGACATTGATGACAGCATCTTGGTACACTTGGCGCATCTCACAGGTTTACAGGAACTCTACATCTCCAATACCTCCGTAAGCGATGAAGGCTTGCAGCTGTTAGAAAGCCTGCAGGGACTCAAACGGCTCAATATCTATCATACAAAAATCAGTGACACCGGCCTGATGAATCTGACCTCGCTGAGGGGACTGAAATGGCTTACCTGCAGCGGGACCGGCATTACGGAGGAAGGGTTGAATTGTTTCAGGCAGGCATTGCCAGGATGTAAGACGGTCAGTTTTAAGTGGCGCTACGAAAAATAAGGTGGCGCTCAGGCGAGTTTTAGCTGTTTACGGGCCTTGCCCAGCTTCTGCTTGATCTCTGAGCTACAGCGGCAAGCCAGTACTGCTTGGGACAGTTTGCGGCATTCTTTTACTGAATGAGCGCGGATGGCCTGTTTAACAATAGGGATACTGGGGGCCGAGAGGCTGAATTCGCGGATACCCATGCCTATTAAAAGCAGGGCATTGAGCGGATCAGCGGCCATTTCGCCGCAGACTGAGACCTTCTTGCCTGCCTTTGTTGCCGCATCGGCCACACGTTTAATGGAGTGGAGTATAGCTGGGTGGTGCGGATCGTAGTATTGTTTTACACGCGGGTTGTTGCGGTCGGCAGCCAGGGTGTACTGAATCAGGTCATTGGTGCCTATGCTGACGTAATCCACCTCATTGACGAGAAACTCGATGATTTGCACGGCAGCTGGAAGCTCAATCATGATTCCCAAGGGAATTTCACTGTGCAGTTTATGGCCTTCCAGCACCAATTCCGCTTTTACTGATGCCAGTATCTCTTTGATCTGACGAATCTCATCCACACACGATATCAATGGAAACATAATGGTAGGGTTTCCTGCGTTTGATGCAATCAGGATGCCTGCCAGTTGCTCACGGAAGATGTCCTGGCGCTCCAGGGAAACACGTATGGAACGCCACCCAAGGAAGGGGTTGTCTTCCCGGGGTTGGATGAAGTAGGGGAGCCCCTTGTCACCGCCTATGTCAAGGGTGCGGATATTGACCGGTTGGCCAAGGAAACCCTTCAGTACCTTGCTATAAATGGATGCCTGTTCGTTGCGATCGGGAAAAGTCATACGCGTCATATAGGGGAATTCAGTGCGGTAGAGACCAACACCTTCTGCGCCATGGGCATTTGCCACCCTGATATCGGATATCAGACCGATGTTGGCATTCAGCACGATCTTTGTCCCATCAATGGTTACTGCCGACAGTTCGCGCAGTCCCTCCATCTCCTTGATACGTCCGGCATGATCATGTTCCAGCCGTTCGTACTCTTTTTTTACCTCGCCATCCGGGTTTAGATAGATATGGCCGGATGTGCCGTCCACTATGATTTCGTCTTTGATATTGGCAGCATTAATCAGTCCGGGGATGCCAAGTACAGCAGGGATACCGAGGGCTTTTGCCATTATGGCGGCATGGGAGTACACGTTACCCTTCTCGGTCACAATGCCGAGAATTTTGTCGTGATCCAACATAGCCAGGTCGGAGGGGAAAATCTCTTCCGCTACGATGATTCGCTGTTCTTTGAGATTTACCGTGGAATCTCCGTTTCCTTCCAAGGCATCAATAATGCGCCGCCCAATATCCTCCATATCGGCCGAGCGCTCCCTCAGGTAAGGGTCTTCCATGGCTGAGAATGCCTGGACATAATGTTGGACAACATCATGCACGGCGCGGGTGGCGCCTGACCCATGGTTGATAAGATCGCTGATCTTGCTGACGAAACTGCGGTCTTCCAGAATCATCAGGTGGGTATGGAAGATGGCGGCATCATCTTCGGAGAGCGTGTCGCTGACCCGCTTCTCCATGTAAATGGTTTGTATTTTGACTTTTTCCAGGGCTAGTGTGAATTTCCGGTGTTCTTCGGGTCTGGTACTGACCTTGGCTACCTTGATAACCTTGTCACTGTATCGGTCCAGGATGTAAATCCTGCCTCGACAAAAACCGGCTGATACAGCCACACCTGTCAGAGACTGCTGCCTGCCAGCCTTTTGGATTGGATGTGAGTCTGTTGTAAGGTCGTTTTTCAATTTGGCCAGTTCTTGTTCAAACCAAGCTCGCTCCTGCTCTTTATACTGGATCGAATTGAGCAGCCGCGCATTGTGGACAATGCTGCTGATCTGGAAGGTGATAGTATTCAGGGCGCTGATCTCATCTTCACTGAAGCGACGCGCCTCGCGGGTCTGGATGACGATGACACCTACAGGGGTTTTGCGTTCGAATAGCGGCAGGCCGAGGAATGAGAGGAATTTTTCTTCTTTTGTTTCTTTAAAATACTTGTAGCGGGGGTGGGCAGGGGCGTTATCTGTCATGACCATGCCACGACTCTCGACAACCAGGCCGGAGAGGCCTTCGTGGACCTTCATGGATATCTGATTGACCGATGCTTTGGATAGACCCTTGGTTGCCTTAAGCACAAGGGTTTCGCCATCTTTCTCCAACAGGTAGATGGAGCAAACATCGCTTCTCATGCGTTTGGCTACAATGTTGACGATATTGTCCAGAGTTTCCTGCAGGTCGTGTGAGTGCAGGATTATGGAACTGATATCCTCCAATGTGCGCAAACCGATGGAGTGATGACTTTCATTCATGATGATACCCCGAGGAAAATGTGTGTAAGTATAATGCACATTTTACGGAAAGTAAAAACATTCATAGTGAGATATGTGCTGGAAATGTAGAGATGGGTCTGTTATGTTTCTCTAATAAGCAATATATCAAAGCAGGGAGATTACTATGATTGAAAAACAACTTGATGAAATGTTACGTACAGGGATCAACCTGCTTGAGTCAGGGGACGCGCCAGGGGCGATTGCGATCCTTGAACGATACTGTGGGGAGCATCGCGAAAATCCGGACAGCTGGTTCTATCTGGGTGATGCTCTTGCGGAGGATGGTCGTATTGATGATGCAATTGAGCGTTACAACGAAGGTCTCAAGCTCTCTCCTGATGATGCAGATGCCTTGACAACCATGGGAGATCTTTTGTTTGAGGCAGGTAAGCACCATGAGGCTATCGTCTGTTATCAGCGGGTATTGGAGCTTGACCCCAAGGATGCCGATGCGCTTGTCAGCATCGGCTTGGTCTATACCAGCCTGGAGCGTGGCGACGATGCAATGGGCTCTTTTCACCTGGCGCTGGAGCTTGAACCGGAAAATGTCTTTGCCTGGAATGCAATGGGTGATGCGCTGTATGGGGCTGGAGATACGGAAGGAGCTGTTAATGCCTACCGAAAAGGGGTTGAAATAGACCCGCTGGATCCGGCCACTCATTTCAATCTGGGAGAAATGTACTATGACATGGAAGAGTTGGAAGAGGCCGAAGAAGAGTGTTGTGAGGCTATTCGACTTGATCCGACCTTTAGTATGGCTTATCTGACCCTGGGGGGCATTTGCATGGATCAGGAAAGGACGCAAGATGCGGTGAAATTCTTCGAACAGTACATCAAACAGGAAAAATCATCACATGCAACCGAGATGATTGCAGAGGTAAGGGCTGTTGTGGAGGGGCTCAAAGAGGAACTGAAGGGGTAGAGAGGTCAAAACCTCCGAGGTTTCAAAAACCTCGGAGGTTTATTTTGTTATTTCCTGACAAAATCGGCACGACCGAAGGAGTATTCGCAGTGCATGTGATCGGTGTAAGTGCCGTTCAGAATGGCAACCACGTCTTCGGTGAATACCAGTTCTTCATCGGTGGGGATGACATATACCTTGACCGGTGAGTCGTCGGTGGTGATCAGGGACTCGCGTTTGCGGGTCATGGCGTTGTTGTTTCGCTCCTTGTCCAAGATGATGCCGATGTGTTCCAGGCCTTCAACGGCTTTCTCACGGATCAGCGCACCCATCTCCCCAACGCCGGCAGTGAAGACCACGGCATCCAGTTTGCCCACAGCGGCCATGTAGGCGCCGATGTATTTCTTCAAACGGTAGGCTTCAATATCAAGGGAAAGTTGGCAACGACGGTCACCGGCAGAAGCGTGTTCGATTACATCACGCCGGTCGGTGAACCGCCCGGTTATTCCGATCACCCCGCTCTTCTTGTTGAGGATGCTATCGATCTCCTTGGCGGAGAAATTTTCCTGCTGCATCATAAATGCTGGTATGGCAGGATCAATATCACCACAGCGGGTACCCATGACAGCACCTTCCAATGGGGTTAATCCCATTGTCGTATCAACTGAAATTCCATTTTTGATGGCGCAGTGTGAAACACCGTTGCCAATGTGCATGGTAATGATATTGCAGTCCTTGGGCTGTTTGTTCAGCAAGATGGCGGCCCGCTTGGAGACGTACAGGTGCGAGGTGCCGTGGAATCCGTAACGCCGCACCTGATACTTCTCATACCATTCGTATGGCAGTGGATAGATGTAGGCATGTTCAGGCATGGTCTGGTGGAAAGCGGTATCGAAAATGGCCACGTGCGGGATGGTTGGCATGAGGGTCTGGGCAGCTTCGATACCATCTATATTTGGGGGGTTATGAAGTGGCGCCAGGTGTTGTACCGCTTTGACAGCATTGAGTACCTTTTCATCAATCAGCACTGAACAGGTAAAATTTTCACCACCGTGTACCACCCGGTGGCCGACAGCTGATATCTCGCCGACTTTTTTGAGTACCCCCTGAACCGGATCGGTAACGGTCTGAATAACAAGATCTATGGCAGCTTGATGGTTAGGGCAGTCCTGCTCGTGGTGATAGATCTTGCGTCCAGGCACCTCGTGCATGATGAATGAATCGCCGATGATGACACGTTCCACCATCCCTTTGGCCAGGACCTCCTTTTTCTCCCAGTCAAAAAGCTGGTATTTGACAGAAGAACTCCCACAATTGATCGCCATTATAATCATGTTTAGCTCCCTTGAATAAACAGAGATTTGTTTATTATATCAATAAAAAATAAACACCCAAACTAAAAAAACCATCTAAAATAAAACTGTTTTTGATATATACAATATAGTCATTGTGAATTCAAGATATTTTCTGAAAAATGCTCGGTACGGTGCACTATTCTTGACTGGACATTAGTTTGAAGATATGGTAAACACATAAAAGTTTTCTGTAAGGAGACTAATCTTAGAAGGAGGTGAAACCGTGGCCTATACCATTACTGACGATTGCACCAATTGTGCTGCATGTGAGGATTCCTGTCCCGTGAACGCCATTAGCGAACAGGACGGCAAACGCGTAATCGACGCAGATACCTGCATTGATTGCGGCGCTTGCGTGGATACCTGTCCCGTGAATGCCATCCATGCCTAAGTAGCACGATGCAGAGCAACAAAAAAAACCCGTGGAGACACGGGTTTTTTTTGTTTTTGGTACACGGTATGTTTTTGTTGCATACCACGGACTGAGGATCATGGTCGTGGTAATGTGTGCGGGGTTCTTAACGCCGGAACAGCCAAAGGACAAAAGAGAGCAGGGCAGACAGCAGGATGCATGTGCCCAAGGGAAAGTAAAAACTGAAATTATCTCTCTTTATGAAGATGTCACCAGGTAATTTGCCCATCCAGGGGATGCGCGGGGCAAGGGATATGATGATTCCGATAGTTACAAGGATAAGTCCCAGGATGATCAGTGGACGTGCCAAGCCGTTCATAATGTTTTGTCCTTTGGCAGATAACGATCCTTTTCGCTGTATATGCAGCCGCAGTATTGCTGACGATAAAGACCAAGCTCCTTTGAAAGCCTGATTCCTTCCTGCCATCCAGGCCGGAAATCCTCGTAGTAAAATTGTATGCCGTGTTCCCGCGCGGCTTGCTCCCCCAATTCCCTGATCTCGTCGTGTCGTTGAAATCTACTGTACAGCAGTGAAGCGGTGAAGGCGTCAAAGCCATTTTTTGCCGCAATGGCCGCAGTGGCTTGCAGCCGCGACGCATAACAGTATCTGCACCGCGTGCCCGGAGCAGTGGCAACGTTGGCCAGAAATCCTTCCAGATCATACTCGTCCCGTATTATCATCGGCACTGTTTCCTGTTGCGCCATTTCTCGAACCGCATCAAGGCGACTGGCGTATTCCAGGTAAGGATGGATGTTGTGGTTATAGAAAAAACCGGAGACCTTGTGACCTGCGGCGCGCAGGGTGCGTAACGGGAAAAGTGCGCACGGTCCGCAGCATGTATGAAGCAAAATGTTCATATATTTTTACCACTGATAAGCAGGATAGTGCGTTACTAAAGATTCTCCAGCAGGTGCCCCATCTTGTCGCGCTTTGTCTTGAGGTAATCTTTGTTGGTCTGCGTGGCAACTGCTTCAATGGCAACCCGTTCGACGATGTCGATGCCATACCCTTGAAGACCAATCAGTTTTTTGGGATTGTTGGTCATCAGGCGCATTTTGTTGATACCGAGTGAGAGGAGGATCTGGGCGCCAATGCCGTAGTCGCGCATATCCGCCTTGAAGCCCAATTCCAGATTGGCCTCTACTGTGTCGCGTCCCTTATCCTGAAGTTCATAGGCCTTTAGTTTGTTGATCAAGCCAATGCCCCGTCCTTCCTGGCGCATATAGATAATCACACCCTTTCCTTCCTGTTCGATCATAGTCATAGCCCGGTGGAGTTGTTCGCCGCAGTCGCATCGCAGGCTACCCAATACGTCGCCGGTCAAACACTCCGAGTGAACCCGCACCAGCACCGGTTCACCCTTTTTAAACTCTCCCTTGACCAAGGCAATGTGGTCCAACTTGTCCACGTCATTTTCAAAAGCGATGGCTCGCCAGTCACCGCCATATCGGGAAGGCAGATGCGCTTCGGCTACAGTGCGCACCAGAATTTCGTTCTTCAAACGGTAGGCCACTAGATCGGCAATGGTACAGATCTTGATCCCATGATTTTTTGCAAATTTCTTCAACTCCGGCATACGGGCCATTGTGCCGTCATCATTCATGATCTCGCAGATCACGCCGGCTGGTTTGAGGCCTGCAAGGCGTGCCAGGTCCACCGAGCCTTCGGTCTGTCCGGTTCGCACCAGGACACCACCGCTTTTGGCCCGTAAAGGAAAGATGTGGCCGGGGCTGACCAGGTCATCAGGGCTGGAGTCATCGGCAACGGCGGTCAAGACGGTTTGGGCGCGGTCTGCAGCCGATATTCCGGTGGTGACGCCGAGTTTGGCTTCAATGGAAATGGTGAAGGCGGTTTCAAATGGCGAGGTATTGTCCCGAACCATGGGGCGTAACCCAAGTGTGTCGCACTTTTCCGGTGTCAGGGTCAGGCAGATCAGCCCCCGGCCATGTTTTGCCATAAAGTTGATGGCCTCGGGCGTTGCTGCTTCGGCCGCCATGGTCAGGTCGCCCTCATTCTCACGGTCTTCATCGTCAACCAGGATGACCATCTTGCCCTGGCGAATATCTTCAATTGCTGCTTCTATGGTTGCTACTGACATGGTTTACCTCTCTCGTTGTTCTTGTCCTCAAATAAATCCATTTTCAGCCAGGGTCTTCATACTCAGTCCACCACTGTTTTTCCACGGTTGAGTCAGTCGCTCAACGTATTTGCCAATTATGTCGGTCTCGATATTGACCCGGTCCCCCGCTTTCAGGGCGGTGAGGGTTGTCCTGGTCAAGGTGTGTGGGATGATATTGACCGAAAAGCGGTCTCTGCTCACCAAGTTCACGGTCAGACTGATACCGTCAATGGTCACCGAACCTTTTTCCACCAGATAGCGGGCATTCCCGGCAGGAAGGCTGAATTCCAGTATGCGGTTGCCGGAGCGTGTCTCCGCCTTGACAAGCGTACCGCAACAATCTATATGGCCGGTGACGATGTGGCCACCAAGCCGCTCGCCCAGACGAAGCGCCCGTTCCAGGTTGACAATGCTGCCGGGTTGCAGGGTTTGGAAGGTGGATCTGGTAATGGTTTCCGGAGAAACATCAAAAGTGAGAGATGTTTCTCCCTTTGCAGTCACGGTCAGACAGGCTCCATTGACCGCCAGCGAATCTCCCAGGGTTATTTCGTCAAGCGGAAGCGCTGTATTGATGCGCAAGATACCTGACTCACCCCGTCGTTCAAAGGCGATAACTTGCCCCGTCTCCTCGATCAGACCAGTGAACATGGCTTCTCCGGGCGGGCAGTTATAACGATGTCTGCTCCTATGCGCCGCACGTCTAAATCGGTAAAGGAAAGAGCCTGATCCATGCTGTTCAATCCGGTGATGGCAAGCGGGGAAAAACCATCGCTACCGATGATCTTGGGGGCGTAAAAGAAAACACACTCGTCAATCAGTCCCTCTTTTAACGCTTCACCCGCCAAGCGGCTACCGCCTTCAAGGAGAATTGACTGAATGCCCAGCGCCCCCAACTGTCCCAACAGATCGTGCAGATCGATCCTGGCGTTAGCCTGGCGACAGACCAGCACGCTGGCGCCACTCTGTAGGTAGCGGAGGTGGACGCGTGGGTTTGCCTCAGTCGTGGCAATGATGGTTTTTTTTGCCATTCGACCGCTGAGGATGCCAATGCTCAGTGGTGTTCGCAGGCGTGTATCTACGATGATCCGCAGAGGATTTCTTCCCTTTACGTGGCGAACGGTCAGTTGCGGGTTGTCGGCGATGAGGGTGTCAATTCCCACCATGACCGCATCACACCGGGCACGCATTCGATGAACGTATTTTCTGGAATCCTCGCAGCTGATCCAGCGCGATTCACCAGTCACGGTGGCGATCTTTCCATCCAATGTCATGGCGCACTTGTATATCACAAAAGGCTGACCGGTTGTTACCTGTTTGATGAAGGCGCGGTTGATGGCGCGAGCCTCTGTTTCCATAACACCACAAAGTGTTTTGATGCCAGCTTGTTCAAGGGCGCGTAGACCGCCACCATTTACTTGTGGATTGGGGTCACCCATAGCGGCAACGACACGTCTTACACCCGCTTTGACCAACGCATCGCTGCACGGGGGGGTCTTGCCGGTATGGCAGCATGGTTCCAGGGTTACATAAACATCAGCGTCCCTGGCGGCATCACCGGCCATTTCCAGCGCATGTATCTCGGCGTGGTGTCCACCAGCTTTTTTGTGCCACCCTTCGCCGACGATTCTGCCATCCTTGACGATGACACAGCCCACGACCGGGTTGGGCGCTGTCCGTCCAATACCTTTACGAGCCAGTGTCAGGGCGCGTTTCATGTATGAAATATCTGTTCCGGTCATTTTTTCAGAAGCTCCTGAAGCTCCTGCATGAATTCACCGATATCCCGAAATGAACGATAAACCGAGGCGAAGCGGACGTAGGCTACTTCATCCAGATCGTGCAGTTCTTTCATTATCCATTCACCGATGGTGGTGGTGGAGACCTCTTTATCCGTTGATTCCTGTAGTCTGTTCTCAAGCCGATCAACCATGCGCTCGATATTTTCCACTGAGATGGGGCGTTTCTCGCATGCCTTTTTGATGCCTGCTATGATCTTCATGCGATCAAACGGTTCGCGGCGGCCATCTTTTTTGCAGACCTGCGGCAGCATCTCCTCAATGCGTTCATGGGTGGTGAAACGCTTGGCGCACTCTTCGCATTCACGGCGGCGGCGGATGGCGGTGCCTCCCTTGTCGGGACGTGAATCAACTACTTTGCTATCAGGGTTTCCGCAAAAGGGGCATTTCATGGCATCTCGCTTTTCTCAATGCAGGTAAAGTCTATCACCTCAAGGGCTGCTTCAGCAATCATTTCACGCGCAAGTTTGTCAGCATAGCCTTCACCATAGACAACTTTGCAGACACCTGCATTGATAATCATCTTGGTGCAGATGATGCACGGCATGGTAGTGCAATAGAGAGTGGCGCCATTGATATTGATGCCGTGACGTGCGGCCTGGATAATGGCATTCTGCTCGGCGTGCAGGCCGCGGCAGAGTTCATGGCGTTCGCCGGAAGGCACATTGAGCCGCTCCCGCAGGCAGCCGGCAACGGCGCAGTGTGTAATGCCGGATGGGACACCGTTGTAGCCAGTAGCCAGGATATTGCGTTCCTTGACAAGCAAAGCCCCAACCTGACGACGCAGGCAGGAGGAACGTGTCGCCACCAGACGGGTAATATCCATGAAGTATTGATCCCAGGAGGGGCGTTGCATGTATGGCTGTTTCCTTTCTCAAATAAATCTTGAACAAATTACCTCACTCTTGCGGTCAGGTCAATATCGTTGACGGAGCCTTCTTCCTGCAGGGAGCTACCCCACGAATCTCAACAAGGTTTTTCACAAAAAAAGCGGGTCTGCGATATTTCGCAAACCCGCGTAGATATTGGCTGGGGTGCCTGGATTCGAACCAAGAGATGACGGCGTCAGAGGCCGTTGCCTTACCGTTTGGCTACACCCCAATAAATGGGATTGTTTTTTTAGCAAACAATGTGGATTTAGTCAAGCCTTTTTAACCCCAGTGCTTCTGCGGCGCCTGCTTTAATTGCCTTGATATTGGCAGGTATCAACCGGTGGTTCCGCTCCGGAAGCGCTTTTTTGAGGGCCTCTTCAAGCGACCCCAGCGACACTGCTCCGGTCTTGGCAACATAGGCTCCGCAGGCCACCATGTTGACCATCCGCACATCCCCCAAGTCAAGAGCGATTTGATTCATCGGCACCCTTACCAGATCCACACCTGGCAGTTCAACACCATCGCAATTC